>NZ_JBEZMR010000011.1:0-209348 GCF_040652795.1 Micromonospora sp. NPDC048170 | reverse complement strand
CGCCGCCGGTGAAGGCGAGGCCGGCCACGGTCAGGGCGGTGTTACGGAAGATGTCGGTACGCATGATGACAAGGCACCTTTCGATCGGGGGTACGCGACACACACCAGAAGGGGGCGGGTGCGCCGCGGATGAGGAAAGGTCGAGGTCAGGCATGTCCCCGGCGGGGCCGGGGCGCGTCCGGGGGATGTAACGACGTGTGCCCGGCCGGCATTCCGACCGTCTCCCCGGCCGCCGAAAGCTCCGGGGGTTCACGCGCTCACGATGGTTACAACGACCCGGCACCCCGACCCATGCCCGCCGGGCCCGTGGCGCCCACCACCACATCCGTCACGAATCGGACATAGCCTGCCGAGCCCGCCAACGAGGCACGGACCGATCGACAGGCCCCGGAGCAGCTCATCGTGCCTCTGTGGGAGCCGCGCGTCGGTGTCGACCTGCCGGGGCATCCGCGGAAGTGACGCTTCGGCCACCGTCAAGGCTCAGGTCAGGGCTCGTGGTTCCCATGTCAGCCCGTGACATGATGGCGCCCATGGGGAAACAGCATGACGTCGCCGGGCCCAACCGTCAGAGTGGGCCAGGTGCCGCCGCGGACGGTGCGACGGATGGCAGCCTCGATGCGCGGCTCGCCGTCGCGCAGGACCCCGCGACGCCACAGTTGACCCTCATCGACCTGGCGTCCGATCCGTCGGCCGTGGTCCGCAAGGCGGTCGCGACCCGCACCGACGCGCCCGCGCAGGCACTGCGACCGCTGGCCCGGGATCATGATCGTCATGTCCGGGGGGCTGTGGCGAGAAACCCCTCGACCTCGGTCGCCAATCTCCTGCTGCTTGTCAAGGACGCCGACCGGTGGGTCCGCTGGGCGGTAGCCGGCAACCCGGCCTGCAACGAGTCGATTCGCCGGGTGATGGCGGAGGCTCCCGACAAGGAGCTTCGCGGTCTTCTCGCGGAGACGCGTGAACTGGAGCCCGAGTTGGCCGCGCGGCTGGTCGACGACGTCTCACCCGAGGTGCGGGAACGACTCGCCACCCACACCCATGACGCCGGCGTGATCACCGCCCTGATGGCCGATCGCACGGCGCGCGTACGCAAGGGGCTCGCCCGCAACCCGCGGACCAGCACCGCCCAGCGCAGCGCGCTCGCCCAGGATCCGGTGGTGGACGTCCGCGCCGCACTGGTGCTCGCGGTCGAGCTGGCCGAGGCGGATCTGCGACGGCTGGTCGACGACCGTTCGGTGCAGGTGCGGATGGCGGTGGCGACGTCGGAGGTGGTCCCGCCGCACATCCGGCAGGTGCTCGGCCGCGATCCCGACGAGATGGTTGCCGGCGCGGCGCGGGACTTCCGTCCCGGGGCGGGCAACGCCCCGGTGGTACGGGCTCCGCGCATCGGCCACCGGCCCTCCGGGACCGGCCGAGGCCGACCGGGCGGCGCCCGGCGCTGAGGGTCTCCGGCGGCCTCTTGCCACAGGTCGCCCGCCGTCAGCTGGTCGTCTCTCCTCTCTCTCCGCCCCCGTTCCGCGACGAGTGCACGAGCCGGTGGAAGGCGGGCAGGGCCCGCATTCCGTGGGCGTCGAGCGTGGCTCGCACGAAGCGATGGAAACTCGGTCGTGCGAGCTGGCCGCAGAGGAAGCGGAACGGCCCGGCCGGCAGTCGCGCGTAGTTGACGAGTGCGAACGGTGATGGTCCGGTGGGCCGCAGGGCCGTGGAGTTGTCGACACCCGTCTTGGCCGTGTACCAGCCGGTGAGGGACCGCCAGACGGCTTCGGTGTCGGTGTCCGACGCGGCGGTGAAGTGGTTGAACAGGAAGGCGCCGTCGGCCCGCGCCTCGGTGTCGCCGATCCGGGCCACGTTGACGCCGGTGAGGACCTGTCGACCCTTGAGTACCGAGACCTCGTCGCAGGTGCGCACGATGTCGAGTTGGTCCGCTCGCCTGGTGCGGATGAGCATGGCGAGGTCGTATCGAGGCGCACCCGGTAGCGGCGGGATGAACAACGCCCGGAAGACGCCGACGGAGGCGACGTCCGCGCGGCGCGCGAGCGCGGGGACCGCCTGCACGAGCCGCGCCGCCTCGCGGCGCCGGAGCGGCGTGCGGGTGTGAACGGGCAACCGTTGCGCGGGCTCGGCCTGGAAGCCCAGGTAGATGAATCCGTGCGGCTCCGGGTCGGTGAACGGGGGCAGCGGAAAGGGCGTCATGATGCCTCCGGAATCGGCGGGAACATCGAATGGTCAGTACGCGATGCCGATTGCTCGGCGGATGGTCGTGGAGTCGTCGACGGCGGCGAGCATGGCGTGTGCCACATCGGCCCGCGAGATCGTGTAGCCGCGGGAGACGTTGCTGCCGATGGCGGTGCGATACCGGCCGGTCAGCGGCTTGTTCACGAGCTTGGGCGGGCGAAGGACAGTCCATTCGGCAGTGCTGTCGGCCATGGCGTGCTCCATGGCACGCAGGTCCGCGTAGAGGTCCTTGAGGATGGCGCTGATGCCGGGCAGCACGATGCGTCGGTTGAGGAAGCTCTCCCCGTCCGGAACGGCGCCGACCGGGGCAGCACTGACCGCGACGAGACGGCGTACGCCTTCGGCGTCCATGGCGCTCAGGATCGTGCGTGTGGCGGTGGTGGCGACGGGCCCGTCGTGCCGGCCGCGCGGGCCGACTCCGGACAGGACGGCCTCGCTGCCGCGCAGGGCCGGGCACAACGGGCCGGCGTCGTCCAGTGCCGGTACGGCCGTCACCTCCAGCCGCGCATGACGGACGTCGAGACGGCTCGGGTTCCGGACCACCGCGGTCACGGCGTGTCCGCGGTCCAGCGCTTGACGCACGAGGTGGCGGCCGATTCCGCCGGTCGCGCCGAAGACGGTCACCTTCACTGTCGCCTCCCACAGATACGGAGTAAGGGTGATTGTCACCGTACAGGACAATTGCGGGAGCGTACAATGACGGGGTGTCCGACGACTCCGCACCAGGCGCGGGCCAGCCGCTGGCCGGCCGGGCCAACTTCCTGCTGTCCCAGCTCGGGTTCCACATCGCGCAGACGTTCGCCGCGCGGCTGGCACAGTTGGGCATCGCGCCGAATCACTTCGGACTCCTCATGCACCTCGATCGCGGCGAGGGTCTCTCTCAGCAGCAGCTCGCCGACGCGCTGGGCATCCACCGCAAGGCCATGGTCGGCCTGCTCGACGACCTCGAACAGCGCGGCCTGGTGGAACGTCGGCGGCACCCCGGCGACCGCCGCGCCCACGCCATTCACCTGACCGGCGCCGCCCGCGAGCTGCTACCCCGCGCACGCCACGTCGCCGACCAGCACGAGGAGGAAGTCCTCGCCGCGCTCGACCCGGCCGAGCGTGCCCAGCTCATCGCCGTCCTGCAACGGCTCGCCGAGCACACCGGCAATCCGCCGGGCGTTCATCCCGGCCTGCCGCAGGCCGCCGCCAGGTCCGGCCACCGGGTCAGCCCGGTCGACCCGGCATAGCGCAGCCAGCCGGCACCCGTCGAGATCACGCGGATTGCCGCCGGTGGCGTCCCAAGGGCCGTGGGCGCGGCTCAGGAGGTGGGCGGCAGCCGGCGTTCGATGGTGACGGTGGTGCCTTCGGCGGTGGACACCATCCGTACGTCGCCGTACGCGTTCATCAGCGTGGCGCCCCGCCCCCGGTCCATCGCCGGGCGACGGTCCCGCCAGGTGCCGAAGTCGCGCACCGAGATCCGTACCGTGTCGTCGGCCACCCGCAGCCGTACCCGCACCTCGGGGAGCGTGGGGCGCTGGGCGTGCTCGACGGCGTTGTTGACCGCCTCGGAGGCGGCCAGCAGGAGATCCGCCACGGTGTCCGGATCGACGTCCAGGCCCTCCAGTGAGGCACGTACGTCCCGGCGCATCGCGGCGGCCGACGTGGGCCGCGACGGGTACGTCCAGCCCGTGTCCAGCGCGGTCAGGTGCGCGGGCCATCGACCCTCGCCGTGGGTCCGCACCTCGTTCCCGCCGCCCGCGCTATCGGCCGGTGTCGCCGGTAGCGCCCCGCCGGCCCCGGCCGCCGAGCCGGCGGGAAACTCGAAGGACCTGCCCGGGGCCGGTACCGCGTCGGCCTGGTGCCCACGGGTGCGAGCGCCGCGCAGGGTCGCCCGGATCCGGGCGATCAGCTCGGCTGCGGTGAAGGGCTTCACGACGTAGTCGTCGGCGCCCAGGTCGAGCCCCTGCACGCTGGCGTCCCCTCCGGCGCGGGCGGAGAGCACCACCACCGGCAGCGCCCGGGTGCCGGCCTGCCCGCGCAACCGACGGACCAGTTCGAAGCCGTCGATGTCGGGCATCATCACGTCGGTGAGTACCAGGTCGGGCTGCTCCCGATGGATCGCCTCCAGGGCCTGCCGGCCGTCCCCGACGGTCTCCACCCGCCAGCCCTGCCCGCCCAGCAACCGGGCCAGGTACGCGCGCATGTCGGCGTTGTCGTCCGCGACCAGGATCCGCGTGTCCCGCAGCGCGTCCGCCGGCCCGTACGCCGGCACGGCAGGCCCGGCCGGCGCGGACGCCCCCGCCTGTGCCGGGTCGGCCAGCCAACCGATCGCCTCCTGTGCGGCGGCCCGGGCCGCGTTCCCGGCCCCGTCGACGCCCGCGACCGGCCCGGCGGTCCACCCGGCGGCGGACCAGGGCAGCGCCACGGTGAACACCGTCCCCGTCCCGATCCGGCTCTCCACCCGCACGTCGCCGCCTTCGAGGCGGGCCAGCTCGCGGACCAGGGCGAGCCCGATGCCGGTGCCCTCGTGGCTGCGCGACCGGGCGCCCTGCACCCGGTGGAAGCGTTCGAAGAGCCGGGGCAGCTCCGCCTCGGCGATGCCGATGCCCGTGTCGGCGACGGTCAGCCGGACCTCCTCGCCGTCGGCGGTCAGCCCGACCCGGATCCGGCCGACGAAGGTGTACTTCAGCGCGTTCGACAGCAGGTTGGTGACGATCCGTTCCCAGTTGACCGGGTCCACGCGGACCGCGCGGGGCAGCGGCGGGCAGTCGACCTCCAGGCGCAGCCCGGCGCGTTCGACGGCCGCCCGGAAGACGCTGGCCAGCTCGGTGGTGAGGCCGGCCAGGTCGACCTCGCGAGCCTCGCTGTGCGCCTGCCCGGCCTCCAGGCTGGAGAAGGTGAGCAGGCTGTTGACCAGGGTGAGCAGCCGGGTGGCGTTGCGCCAGGCGGTGTCGACCCGCTCCCGCTGCGTCGCCGGCAGGGGATGCTCGTTGTCGTTGAGGGCGTCGGTCAGCGGGCCGAGCATCAGCGTCAGCGGAGTCCGGAACTCGTGGCTGACGTTGGTGAAGAAGTTGGTCTTGACCCGGTCCAGTGCGGCGAGCGCCTCGGCCCGGCGGCGCTCCTCCTCGTACGCCCGCGCGTTGCGCACGGCGACGGCCACCTGCTGGGCCAGCAGCGAGTAGAACGACCGGTACGCCTCGTCCAGCCCTCGGCTCGGGCTGACGCCGACCAGCAGCACCCCGAGCGGCTGGTCGGCCTCGACGGATGGCAGCGGCAGGGCGAGGGCCGTACGGACCGGGTCGCCCCACGGGCCGGCGGGCAGGGCGAGTCGCCGGTCGACGCCGGCCACCTCGGTCGTGGTGCCGGCGGCGGTGGTCGCCAGCCCCCACCCGTGCGCCAGCCCTGACCCGTGCTCCGGGCCCGTGGGCAGCGTGGCGGGCAGCGCCCCGGCAACGGGCTCGCCGCCGACACAGGCGGCACGGCGCAGCAGCGCGCCCTCGCGCAGGTAGATGGCGGCGAACGGGACGTCCAGCGGGTGCCCGCCGATGACCTCGGCGAGCCGGGCGCAGGTGCTGCCGACGTCGACGGTCCGCCCGTCGCCGCCCACGGACAGATCGCGCAGCAGGCGCAGCCGGCGCTCGCCGACGACCTGGTCGGTGACCTCGCTGCACACCGTGAGCACGCCCACCGTGCGTCCCTCGTCGTCGCGGGCGGGAGCGTGCGAGACGCTGAAGTACGCCTCCTCGCGGTAGCCGGCCCGGTCGAGCAGCAGCCGCAGGGCCGGCACCCAGCTGGCGACCCCCGTCGCCAGCGCCTCGTCGATCAGGGGGGCCAGCACGTCCCAGCCCTCGGCCAGGGTGACCCGCACGTCGCCGCCGAGCGCGTCGGGATGCTTGTCGCCGATCAGGGCCGAGTACGCGTCGTTGTAGAGCTGGGTGAACCCGTCGCCCCACAGCAGCAGCATCGGGTAGCGGGAGGAGAGCACCATCCGGACGGCGGAGCGCAGGCTCTGGGGCCAGCCGTCGATCGGGCCGAGCGGGGTGGCGGCCCAGTCCAGCCGCGCCATCAGCCGCCCGGTCCCACCGCCGTCGGCGAACAGGTCCCCCGTGGGTCGCGTCACCCTCGGTCGCACCTCATCGCAGCCCTCACTTCCGGGCCCCGACGACCCTGCTGGCATTACCCGCACATCCTGGCACCCGGCTTCAGCTGCACGTCCGCCGGCACCCCGGCGGATCTCCGTACCCAGGCGCCCGCATTCCCACACCTCGACGCGCCAGATCGGGCCAGCCGGATGCACCCGGTGGTGGCTCAGTCCCGGCGATCGGGGCTCGGCGGCAACCGCGCCCATCGACGCACCCGGCGTCCCGTCGTCCCGGCGTCGGCGGCGGCTCGTATCCTTTCCGCGAACCTTCGGTGGGCTTTCGAGGATGAAAGGACACGGTGTGAGCAATCGGGCCGAGACGTTGGAGTTCCAGGCCGAGGCGCGTCAGCTGCTCCAGCTGATGGTCCACTCGATCTATTCGAACAAGGACGTCTTCCTGCGTGAGTTGATCTCGAACGCCTCGGACGCGCTGGACAAGCTGCGCCTGGCGTCGATGGTCGACAAGGAGCTGGAGGTCGACACCTCCGACCTGCACGTCGAGATCGAGGTCGACAAGGCGGCGCGCACACTCACGGTCCGGGACAACGGCGTCGGCATGTCCCGCGACGAGGTGGTCCAGGTGATCGGCACGATCGCCAAGTCCGGGACCGCCGAGCTGCTGCGCAAGCTGCGGGAGTCCTCCGACTCCGGGGCGCGGCAGGAGCTGATCGGCCAGTTCGGGGTGGGCTTCTACGCGGCGTTCATGGTCGCCGACCGGGTGGAACTGGTGACCCGCCGGGCGGGGGAGAGCGGCGGCACCCGCTGGGAGTCGGCCGGCGAGGGGACGTACTCCGTCGAGTCGGTCACCGAGGCGCCGCAGGGCACGTCGGTGACGCTGCACCTGAAGCCGGCCGACGACGAGGACAACCTGCACGACTACACCGCCGAGTGGACGATCCGGGAGATCGTCAAGCGATACTCGGACTTCATCGCCTGGCCGATCCGGATGACCGTCGAGCGCCCCGGCGAGGGCGACCAGACCAGCACCGAGACCCAGACGCTCAACTCGATGAAGGCGCTCTGGGCCCGGCCCCGCGACGAGGTCGACGAGGCCGAGTACAAGGAGTTCTACAAGCACGTCAGCCGCGACTGGGCCGACCCGCTGGACATCGTGCACATGCGGGGCGAGGGCACCTTCGAGTACGAGGCGCTGCTGTTCATCCCCTCGCACGCGCCGCTGGACCTGTTCTCCCCGCAGGGCCGTCGCGGCGTGCAGCTCTACGTCAAGCGCGTCTTCATCATGGACGACTGCGAAGCGCTCATGCCGAACTACCTGCGCTTCGTCAAGGGCGTCGTGGACGCGCACGACCTGTCGCTGAACATCTCCCGGGAGATCCTCCAGCAGGACCGGCAGATCCAGGTCGTCCGCCGCCGGCTGGTCAAGAAGATCCTGGCCACCGTCAAGGACATGAAGGCCAACCACGCCGAGCGCTACCGGACCTTCTGGACCGAGTTCGGGGCCGCGGTCAAGGAGGGCCTGATCGACGACACGGAGAACCGGGACACCCTCCTGGAGATCCTGTCGGTCGCCTCCACCCAGGACCCGGCCGAGCTCACCGACCTCGCCGGCTACGTCGGCCGGATGAAGGACGGGCAGAGCGACATCTACTACGCCACCGGCGACTCCCGCGCGATGATCGAGAACTCGCCGCACATGGAGGCGTTCCGCGCCAAGGGCTACGAGGTGCTGCTGCTGACCGACCCGGTCGACGAGGTGTGGGTCGAGCGCGTCGGCCAGTACGACGGCAGGACGATGCGCTCCATCGCCAAGGGCGACGTCGACCTGGACACCGAGGAGGAGAAGAAGGAGGCCGAGGCCGAGCGGGAGCAGCAGCGCAAGGACTTCGCCGACCTGCTCACCTGGATGGGCACCACCCTCGCCGACTCCGTCAAGGAGGTCCGCCTCTCGTCCCGGCTGACCACCTCGCCCGCCTGCGTCGTCGGCGACGCCCACGACATCACCCCGACGCTGGAGAAGATGTACCGGGCGATGGGGCACGAGGTGCCGTCGGTCAAGCGGATCCTGGAGCTCAACCCCGGGCACCCGCTGGTCACCGGTCTGCGCAAGGCGCACGAGCAGGGCGGCGCCGAGGAGTCGCTGAAGGAGACCGCCGAGCTGCTCCACGGCCTGGCGCTGCTCGCCGAGGGCGGAGAGCTGGCCGACCCGTCGCGGTTCACCCGCATCCTCGCCGACCGTCTCGCCCGTACCCTCTGACGGTCGTGTCCCGGCCGGTGGGGTCGTTCCCACCGGCCGGGGCATGGAAATCGTGCGCTCCGGGTACCCCTGGATCATGAGCACGAGCAGCGCGGCGGGCGACGGGCCGACGACCGCCGCCCGGGTGGGCCCGGTCGCGGTCGTCGCCCACCGGAAGAAGACCCTCGGCGGCGGCCTCGACGCGCTGCGCGCCGAGCTGGCCGGCGCCGGGGTCGAGCAGCTGATCTGGTACGAGGTGCCGAAGAGCCGCAAGGCTCCCGGGAAGGTCCGCAAGGCGCTGAAGAAGGGCGCCGAACTGATCTTCGTGTGGGGTGGCGACGGCATGGTGCAGCGCTGCGCCGACGCCCTCGCCGGCTCCGGCACTGCCATGGCCATCGTGCCCGCCGGCACCGCCAACCTCTTCGCCGCCAACCTCGGCATCCCCGAGGACCTGCCCGAGGCCGTCCGCATCGGCCTGCGCGGCCCGCGCCGCACCCTGGACCTGGGCAGGATCAACGGCGAGCACTTCGCCGTGATGGCCGGCGCCGGATTCGACGGCGACCTGATCCGCGAGGCCGACCGCACGCTCAAGGGCAGGTTCGGCCGTCTGGCCTACATGTGGACGGGGCTGCGCCACGTGCGCGGCGAACTGGTCCACACCCGGATCACCGTCGACGGCACCGAGTGGTTCGACGGCGACGCGAGCTGCGTACTCTTCGGCAACGTCGGCACCATCACCGGCGGCATCCCCGCCTTCGACGACGCCCGCCCCGACGACGGTTGCCTGGAGGTCGGCGTCTCCACCGCCGACGGCGCGGTGGACTGGGCGCGCACCCTGGGCCGGATGGCCGCCGGCCGCTCGGCGGAGTCGCCTTTCGTGCGGATCACCCGGGGCCGCAGGGTCAAGGTCCGACTCGCCGCGCCGCGCACGTACGAGCTGGACGGCGGTGCCCGTGGGGAGGTCACCAAGCTGAAGGTGCGGGTGGTGCCCGCTGCGCTCACGCTCTGCTGCCCCGAGCGGAGTGTGCCGCCGGTCGCCGCCTCGGCGGAGCCCGCGCGCTGAGATACCGTACCCGCGGCGCGGGTCACCC
Source organism: Micromonospora sp. NPDC048170 (assembly GCF_040652795.1). NCBI lineage: Bacteria > Bacillati > Actinomycetota > Actinomycetes > Micromonosporales > Micromonosporaceae > Micromonospora > Micromonospora sp. NPDC048170. The sequence goes on along the minus strand of NZ_JBEZMR010000011.1, from coordinate 199,705 downwards.
GTGCCGGGGGCCGTCGAGCGGTGGGAGGACCGGATGCGCCTGCACGTCGGGTGTGCGATGTGGACGCACAGGTCCTGGCAGGGACGCTTCCTGGAGCACCCGCTGCCGGCCCACGAGCGACTGCGGGCGTACGCCGGCTGGTGCACCGCGGTGGAGGGGAACACCACCTTCTACGCGACTCCCACCCCGGAGACCGTGGCGTCGTGGGCGCGGCAGACCGACCCCGACTTCCGGTTCGTGCCCAAGCTGCCGAAGGTCGTCACGCACGAACGCCGGCTCACCGGCGCCGACGAGGAACTCCGCACCTTCCTCGACGCCGTCGAACCCCTCGGCCCACGGGCCCACGCCCTCTGGATCCAGTTGCCGGGCTCGTTCGGCCCCACCGACGTACCCGCGCTGGCCCGCTTCCTGCGCGGGCTGCCCACCGCCCACCGGTACGCCGTGGAGGTCCGCCACCCCGCGTTCTTCGACGACCCCCGGGCGGTGCGGACGCTGGAGGAGGCCCTCGCCACGGTCGGTGCCGAGTGGGTGCCCTTCGACACGACCGCGTTCTTCCGCACCCCGCCGACCAGCGACGCGGAACGGGAGGCGTGGACCAGGAAGCCGCGCAACCCGCTGCGCACCCGCGCGCTGACCGACCGGCCGATCGTCCGCTACCTCGGCCGGGACGACCCCGCACGGACGGTCGAGGGCTGGCAACCGTGGCTCGACGTGGTGACCGGCTGGCTGCGCGAGGGGCGCTCGCCGACCGTTTTCGTGCACACCCCGGACAACGCCGACGCGCCCGACCTGGCCCGCCGGTTCCACGACGAGGTCCGGGCCCGCCTGCCCGAGGTCGAGCCGCTGCCCGAGCCGGCACCGGTCGGGCCGTCGACGCTGTTCTGAACGGCCCCCGGCCGGCCGGCGACAACGGCGTCCTCCGCCGACGCCCGGCCCGGGCCCACCCGCACCGATCCCGGCCAGGCGGCGCTCACCGGCGCGCGGTGTTCGACAGGTGCCCGGTGGTGTCGACGGGCACCACCCGGCGGCGGACCCGGGCCGGCGGGGCGGGCAGGGCACGGCGGTCGACCTTGCCGTTCGCGGTCGCGGGCAGCTCCGGCAGGAGCACGTACCGCAGAGGCACCATGTGCTCGGGCAGGTGCCGCACCATGAGGGCGCGCAGCGCGGGTTCGGCCACGGCCTGCGGATCGGCGTCGCGTTCGGGCACCACGTACGCCACCAGGGTCGCCGCGGCGCCCAGGTCGTCGCGCAGCAGCACGACGCTGTTGGCGACGAGCGGATGCCGGTTGAGCACCGACTCGATCTCGCCGAGCTCCACCCGCTGCCCGCGGATCTTCACCTGCGTGTCGATCCGCCCGCCGTAGTGCAGGTGCCCGCCCGGCGACCACCAGGCCAGGTCACCGGTGCGGTACACCCGCTGCGGCCACCCGGCGACGTCCACCTCGACGAACCGCTCCGCGGTCAGGTCGGGCCGCCCGGCGTACCCCCGGGCCAGGCAGTCCCCGCCGACGACCAGCTCACCGGGCAGGCCCAGCGGGGCCAGCCCGCCGCGCTCGTCGAGGACGTACGCCACGACGTTCGTGATCGGCCGGCCGATGGGGACGGTGTCGTCCGGTTCGGGCCGGCGGCACGGCCACGCGGTGACGTCGATGGCGGCCTCGGTGGGCCCGTACAGGTTGTGCACCTCGACCTGCGGCAGCGTGGCGGTGAGCTTGTTGACCAGCTTCGGCGGCAGCGCCTCCCCGCTGCAGATCACGCGGCGCAGACCGGTGCAGCGGGCCAGGCCGGCCTCCTCGACGAAGAGGGCGAGCATGGACGGCACGAAGTGCACCGTGGTGACCGACTCGCGGGCGATGACGTCGACCATCTCCTGCGGGTCGCGGTGCGCCTGCGCCTCGGCGGCGACGAGCGTCGCGCCGGTCATGAACGCCCACAGCAGCTCCCACACCGACACGTCGAAGGTGTGCGGCGTCTTGTGCAGCACCACGTCGCCGGGGCCGATGCGGTACGCGTCCCGCATCCACACCAGCCGGTTGGCCAACGACAGGTGTGTCATCTGCACGCCCTTGGGCGCCCCGGTGGAGCCGGAGGTGAAGATGACGTACGACAGCCCCCGCACCACCTCCTCGGGTGCCCGGTAGCCGCGCCAGTCGACCGGCGCGGCGGGCAGGTCACCGCCCGTCAGCGGCCGTACGGGCACGGGCGGCTCACCGCCGGAGCCCAGCGCGGCCCGCCCCGCCTCGTCGGCGAGCACGAGCGCGGCGTCGGCCGTGCCGAGCATGAGGTCCAGCCTCGGGCGCGGGTGGGACGGATCCAGCGGCAGGTACGCCCCGCCGGCCAGCAGGACGCCGAGCACCGCGACCACCATCTCGGGGCTCCGCTCGGCGCACAGCCCGACCACCGAACCGGGGCCCACGCCCTGAACGCGTAGCCGCCCGGCCAGCGCCGCCGCCTCGTCCAGGAGTTGGCGGTAGGTGCGGTCGCGTCCGCCGCCGCGCAGCGCCACGGCGTCGGGGGTGTGCTCCGCCTGGCGGCAGATCGTCTCGTGCACGGGCCTGCGCGGCGCGGGGGTCGGCGCGGGATTGAAGCCGAGCAGCGTCCCGCGCTCCACCGGGCCGACCAGCGCGGCCTCCCGCACCGGCCGGCCCGGGTGGGCGGTGAGCCAGGCGCGCAGGGTGTCCAGCCGTTCCTGCAGGTACGCGGGATCGCCGTGGTGCCGGGCGAACCGGACCGGCACCCCGCCCAGGACCGCCGACGCGCCCGCGTCACCTGCCATGGGCGCCATCAGCACGACGTCCACGGACCCGCCCGGCGCGGGCACGTCTGGCGCGAGGATCACGGCGGCGGGGCCCGGGCCGCGCGTCTGCTCGCGTACCTCGGTCATGGTGCTGTCCGGGGAGACGCGCACCGGGACGTCGCCGCGGGGGCCGCGCACGGTGACGGAGGGCGCGGCCGACAGGCGGTGACAGAGCACGGCCGCCACCGCCGCGGCCACCTCCAGGTCGGGGCCGGTCACGCCGTCACCAGCCCGGCCACCGTGCGGGGGGTGGGGTCGACCGACAGCGCCTCCATCGGGATGCGCACCCCGAACCTGCGCTGCACCTGCGTGACCATGCGGATGAACAGCAGCGACTCACCGCCGAGGGTGAAGAAGTTCGCGTCCGGCCCGATCTCGGCAGAGCCGAGCAGCGTGCCCCAGATTTCCATGATCTCCCTCACCACGTCGTTCTCGCCGGTGCCGGAGGGGGCCGGCGCCGGTTCCTGGAGGTCAGCGGCGGGGCGGGGCGGCGTGGCGTCGAGCCAGTGCCGGGTACGGGCGAACGGGTACGTGGGCAGCGCGACCCGCCGCGCACCGTTCCCGCCGCGCACCGAGGCCCAGTCCACGGACGCTCCGGCGGTCCACAGTCCACCGAGCCCGGCGAGCACGTCGCCCGCGTCCGCCCGCCGGATCGGCCGGGGCTGCAGGGCGAAGGCGGGCACCCGTTGCCCGCTCTGCCGGGCCGTGCCGGTCAGCGCGGTACCCGGCCCGACCTCGACCAGGACCGGGTCGGGCAGGCCCAGCCCGGTCAGCAGCGCGTCGTGGTAGCGCACGGTGCTGCGCAGCTGCGCGGCCCAGTAGCCCTCGGCGCGCGGCTGCCCCCTGCCGAGCAGCGTGCCGTCGACGCTGCTGACCACCGCGACGGTCCGGGGCCGCTGCGCGACGCGGTCGGCCTCGGCGGCGAGCAGCCGTGCCGCGTCGGCCATCATCCGCGAGTGGAAGGCGCGCTGCGCGGGCAGCGCCCGGCATCGCACCCCGGCCGCGTCGAGGCGTTCCCGGAGCGCGGCGAGCTGCGCCACCGGCCCGGCCAGCACCGTCAACTCGGGGGCGTTGCGCGCGGCCACGTCGAGGTCGTCCAGGCCGGCCAGGTGTTCCGCCAGGGCGGACGGCGACGCGAGCACGGCCAGCATGCCGCCCTCGGGCGCGTCCTGCATCAGCCTGCCGCGCGTCGCGACCAGGCGCAGCATGTCGTCGTCGGCCATCTCGCCGGCCAGCGCGGCGGCCGCGAACTCGCCGATCGAGTGGCCGATCAGCGCCGCCGGGCGTACGCCCCACGACACCAGCAGCCTGCCGAGCGCGAGCTCGTGCAGCGCCAGCGCCGGTTGGGTGACGTCGGTGCGGTGCACGAGCCCGTGCGGGTCGTCGTCGACCAGCACGTCGCGCAGGTCCAGCCCCAGGACGGGGGCCAGCAGCCCCGCCCCGTGGTCGAGGTCCGCCCGGAACGACGGGTACCGGTCGTAGAGGCCGCGTGACATGGCGGGGAACTCGGCGCCCTGCCCGGGGAACAGGAACACCACGCTGGGCCGGCGCGCGGCCTCCCGCACCGGCGCCTTGGGCAGCCGGGCCAGCGCCGCGGGGACGTCGTGCGCGGCGACCGTGAGCCGGTGCGGGAAATGCCTGCGGTACGTCTGCGACGTCAGCGCGACGTCGGCGACGGCCAGGTCGGGGCGCTGCCGCAGGTGTTCGCTTAGCTGCGCGGCGGCCTCGCGGACCGCCTCCGGGCCGCGCCCGGACAGCACGATCAGCTCGGTGTGACCGTCGGTCGACGCGGGCCCGGGCCCGGCGGGCCCGTCGGCCTCCTGGAGCACCACGTGGGCGTTGGTGCCGCCCAGGCCGAAGGAGCTGACCGCCGCCCGGCGCGGCCCGCCGGCCTCCCACTGGCGGGCCACGCTGTCGACGGTGAACGGGGTCGACCCGTCGAGCAGCTCGGGCCGGGCCTGCTTGAGGCCGGCCAGTGGCGGGATCTGCCGAAAGTGCAGAGCCAGCGCGGCCTTGATGAGGCCGGTGACCCCGGCAGCCGCATCGAGGTGGCCGACGTTGGCCTTGACCGAGCCGATCGAGCACGGCTGCTCGCCACGACGGAACACCTCGGTCAGCGCCGACAACTCGATCGCGTCGCCGACCTCGGTGGCGGTGCCGTGGGCCTCGAGGTAGCCGACGGTGGCGGGGTCGACGCCGGCGGCGGCGTACGCGCGCGTCAGCACGTCGACCTGCCCGGCGATGCCGGGCGCGGTGTAGCCGACCTTCATGCCGCCGTCGTTGTTCACCGCCGATCCCTTGATCAGGGCGTACACGGTGTCGCCGTCGCGGCGGGCGTCCTCGGCGCGCTTGAGCGCCACCATGGCGACGCCGTTGCCGGGGACGGTGCCGGCGGCCGAGGCGTCGAAGGGCCGGCACGCGCCGTCGGGCGACATGATGCCCTTCGTCTCGTAGAGGTACCCGGCCTGCTGCGGCACGGCCACGCAGGCGCCACCGGCGAGCGCGACGTCCGAGTCGCCGGTGCGCAGGCTCTGGCACGCCAGGTGCACCGCCACCAGCGACGTCGAGCAGGCGGTCTGCACGGTGACGGCGGGGCCGCCCAGGTCCAGCCGGTACGCGACCTTCGCGGCCAGGTGGTCCTTCTCGTTGCCCAGCACGACCGACAGCAGTCCCTGGGTCTCGACGAGGCCGGGCTGCGCGTACACGTGGTGCAGTGCGTAGTAGTTGAAGCCGGCGCCGGCGAACACGCCGACCCGGCCGAAGGGCTGCCCGGTGGCCAGCCCGGCGGACTCCAGGGTCGCCCACGCCGTCTGCATCAGCAGCCGGTGCTGCGGGTCCATGGTCTCGGCCTCCCTCGGCGTGATGCCGAAGAAGGCGGCGTCGAACAGGTCCGGTTCGGCCAGCACGCCGCGTGCCGGCACGTACGCGGGGTCGTCGAGCCGGTCCGCGGGCACGCCGGCGGCCAGCAGTTCGCCGCGGGTCAGCTCGCTGATCGTGATCTTCCCGGCGACCACGTTGGACCAGTACTCCCAGACGTCGGCGGCGCCGGGGAACCGGCCCGCCATGCCCACGATCGCGATGTCGCCGTTCATGATGATGCGCCTGCTCCTTCGGTCTGGGTGTGCAGATGCCTGGCCAGCGTCTGGACGGTGGGGAAGCGGTAGAGGTCGGTCAGCGGGATGGTTCGACCGGCCAGCCGCTCCTGGAGCAGCCGGCGCACGATCGCCAGCCGCAGCGACTCCCCGCCGACGTCGAAGAACGCCTCGTCGACGTCGAAGTCGTCGGTGCCCAGCGCCTCCACCCAGGCCCCCGTCACCAGCTCCTCGAACTCGGCCAGCGACGCCGAACGCTGGGCGGGGAGCGGCGCCGGCCGCCCCTGCGGTGCGCCGGCCAGCGCGCCCAGGGCCCGCAGGTCGACCTTGCCGTTGCGGTCGAGCGGGAACTCGGCCACCGTCACCCACTGCTGGGGCCGGGCGTAGGGGGCCAGCTCCGTTTCCACCGCCAGGCGTACGCCGGCCACGTCCACGCCGTCGGGCCCGGGCTTGAGCGCGGCGCAGAGGCGTACGCCCGTCACCGGGTCGCCGGTGGTGAACACCACCGCGTCGCGTACCCCCGGCTGCGCCCGCAGCCTGCGCTCGACGTCGACCAGCTCCACCCGGTGCCCGGCGATCTTCACCTGACGGTCGTTGCGGCCCAGGAAGCGCAGCTGCCCGTCCGCGCCCCAGCGCACCAGGTCCCCCGTGCGGTACAGCCGCACCCCCGGGTTGCCGTGCCGGACGAACGACACGTCGGTGCGCGCGGGGTCGCGGAGATAGCCGTCGGCGAGCCCGGTGCCCGCCGTGCACAGCTCGCCGACCGCGCCCGGCGGGACGGGGCGCCCCGACGGGTCGACGACGTGCAGGTCGGTGCCGTGCACCGGCCGGCCGATCGGCAGCGGCTCCGGCGTCGCGTCGGCGTGGTCGATCGGGTACGTCGTGGTGAACGTGGTGTTCTCGGTGGGGCCGTAGGCGTTGGTGACGCGCAGCCCCGGGCAGGCCCGCAACACCCGGCGTACGTGCGCCGGTGAGACCACGCCGCCGCCGGTGAACAGCTGCCGCAGCCCGGCGAACGCGTCCGGGCGGTGGTCGGCGACCAGGTGGAACACGCCCGAGGTGAGCCAGGCGTGGGTGATCCCGGCGGTGCGCAGGAACTCGGCCAGGCCGCTCGGTGTCGGTTCCCCGGGCGGGAACACCACCACCGTGTCGCCGTTGGCCAGCGGCACCAGCAGCTCCAACGTGGACGCGTCGAACGCCAGCGGGGACAGCCGCGTGATCCGCATGCCCGCCGGGTCGGCGAACAGGCTGGGGTCGTCGGCCAGCCGCAGCACCGCCCGGTGCGGCACGACCACGCCCTTGGGCACGCCCGTGGAGCCGGAGGTGAAGGAGACGTACGCCGTCCGCGCCGGGTCCGTCGGGGCCGCCTCGACCGGGCGGTCGCCGGTCCCGACGACGTCGAGGGCGCCGTACCCACCGGCCCGCCCCGCCGGGTCCGGGCAGGCCAGGGCGCAGTCGGCGGTGCCCGACCACTCCGGGCCGGGCGTGCCCGCGCCGAGTCGGGCCCGGGGCGCGACGGCCTCGGCGAGGTGCTCGCGCCATTCGCCGGTGGCGTGCTGGTCGACCGCGACGTAGTGCGCGCCCAGCCGCAGCGTGCCCAGCACCGCCACGGCCTCGGCGGCCGAGCGGGGCAGCTCCAGGATCACCGCGTCGCCGGCGCGTACGCCGCACGCGTGCAGCAGCCGCGACTGGGCGACCGCGTGGTCGTGCAGTTCGCGGTAGGTCAGCGTGAGCCCGGTGTGCGCGTCGACCAGCGCGGTCCGCTCGCCCGCGGACTCCGCGTGCGCCGCGAACCGGCTCCACACGTCGTCGGCCGTGTCGTGCGACCCGCCCGCGCCCCAATTCCGCAGGCGGTCGTGCTGCCCCGCCGACAGGGTCGTGACGTGGCGCAGGGCCGCGTCCGGATCGGCGGCCAGCTCCCGCAGCGCGGCCTGGAACGACTCGGCCAGTTCCCCGGCGTCGGCGGCGGTGAGTGCCGACGTCGCGTACTCCAGGGCGAAGCGGGGACGCTCCGACCACGACTGCAGGTAGAGCAGCGCGTCGAACACCGCGCCGTGGCAGTGGCCCTCGTGCACCCGCCAGCTGCGCCCGCCCGCGACCAGTTCGTCGGGCACCAGCTCGTGGTGGGCGGCGAAGCCGAGCTGCGCCAGCGGGTTGCGGCCCGGGTCGGTGGCGACGTCCAGCCCGGAGACGACCCGCTCGAACGGCACGTCGGCGTCGGCGGCGGCCTCGGCCAGCGACGCGGCGACGCCGCGTACGTAGTCCCGCGCGCTGACGTCGTCGGCCGTCGCGCAGCGCACCGGCACGACCCGGGTGCACAGGCCCACGATGGCGGCCATGCCCGCCTCGAACCGGCCCGCCGCCGGCACCCCGAGCACCAGGTCGGCCAGGCCCGCGCGGCGGGACACGGCCAGCGCCCACGCCGCCATGGCCACCGACGTCACCGTCACCCGGCAGTGCCGGGCCAGTTCGGTCGCGGACCGCGTCGTCGTCGCGTCCAGGTGGAAGCGCAGGCGCGCACCCCGGCCTTCGGCCTCGACGACCGGCGGCAGGTCGGTGGGCAGCTCCACCGTCCAGGGCGCCCCGTCCAGCCGGGCCGCGATCCGGGTCAGGGCGCCGTCCAGCGCCCCGGACGCCTCCTGCGCGGCCAGCCGCGAGCCGACCCAGTCCGGCGACGGCGCCGCGCCAGCCGGACCGGTACCGGCGTAGAACTCGGCGAAGTCGCGCCAGAGCACCCCGATGCTCCAGCCGTCGCCGATCGTGTGGTGCAGCAGCATGGTCAGCAGGTCGCGCCGCCCGGCACGGGTCAGCACGAAGACGACCGGCGGCTGTTCGAAGGGGCGCAGCAACCGCTCGGCCGAGCGGCCGTACAGGTCGTGCACGGCGCGTACCGGGTCGTCGTCGGGCAGCGTCTGGTGCAGCAGCCGCGGCTCGTACGGCGCGGGCAGCACGACCCGGGCCTGGCGCGGGTCGCGGACAAACCGGGTGCGCAGCGCCTCGTGCCGGGTCGCCAGCTCCCGCAGCGCCGACCGGGTCCGGGCCTCGTCGAGCGGCCCGTCCGCCTCCAGCGTGAACATCAGGTGGTACGGCGCGTCCCGGTCCAGCAGGTGCGCGGCCAGCATGGACCGCTGGCCGGGCAGCAGCTCCAGTTCGGCGGGCCGCCGCGCGGCCACCGGCGGTGCGGTGTCCACGTGCTCCACCGCGCCGGCCAGTGCCTGCGCCAGCGGCAGCGCCGACAGCAGCCGGGCGCTGTCCACGTGCGCCCGCAGCTCGCGCTGGCCCAGCGAGACCAGGGCGATGGCCTGTAGCGAGGTGCCGCCCAGCGCGACGAACGACTCGGTGCCCGCCGCGTCCCGCAGCTGCTCGGGCGGGATGCCGAGCACCCGCGCGGCGAGCGGCGTCCAGGCGGTGAGGTCGGGGGCCGCCATCACACGGCCTCCGCCACCGGCTTGTCCAGCGGCACCTGGCCCGCGACGTCGCGCAGGTCGGCGAAGCGGGGGTTCTCCAGCACGTGGCCGAACATCACCGCGAGGTTGAGCTCCTGGCGGATCAGGGTGCTCAGCCGCAGCGCACTGAGCGAGTGGCCGCCGAGGTCGAAGAAGTCGTCGTCGTCGTCGACCGTGTCGACGCCGAGCACCTCCATCCACAGCTGTTCGAACTCGCCCACCCAGGTCCGGTCTTCTACGTCGCGCATCAGTGGTGCCTCTCTGTGTCCAGTCGGGTCGCGGGGGCGTCCAGGTAGTGCCGGGTGGCCGCGAAGGGGTAGGTCGGGGCGGGCAGCCGGCGCCGGCCGGTGTCGTGCACGGGATCCCAGGCGTCGACGACACCCAGCTGCCACAGCGCGCCGACGGTGGCCAGCAGCCGGGCGTGCCGGTCGGTGGGCAGTGCGGGCTGGTCCGGGCCCAGGTGCGGGGTGACGCTCGTGCCGACCTCGACCCAGAGCACCCGGTCGAGGTCGGGCGGCGTCACCGGCGTGGCCGGTCCGGCCGCCTGCCCCCGCCAGTACGCGAGCCCGCCGTGGCCGGTCGGCGGCTGCCCGCCCGGCACGTGGACGGGCAGTTCGGCCGGGCCGGGCCGGATGCCGTCGCCGTCGGCCCCGCAGACCAGCTCCAGCGCGTCCGCGACGGACAGGATCCCGGCCACGACCGCGCAGGCCACCGCGCCGACGCCGGCACCGGCCACGGCGCGTGGGGCCACGCCCCGGCTGCACAGCGACCGGGCCAGGCCGACGCAGGCCAGCAACCGGGTGCAGCGCTCCCGTACGGCCTCGTCGAGGTCGCGATCGCGCAGCAGCGCCACGCCCTCGTCGACGACCCGGCGGTACACCGGGTCGGCGTCGTAGTTGGGCCGGTTGCCGGTCAGCTCGCCGGCCCCGGTGAGGTGCAGCGCCACACCGCGGGCCCGCGCCTTCGCGTCGACCTGGCGGACCGTCGGTGGCGTGCCGTGCGCTGCGGTCAGGAACGCGGCGCGCCACGGCAACTCGGCCCGGCCCGTCCGCAGCGTGTACGCGAGATCGGCCAGCTCGCCGGGCGCGGCCCCCGCCACGTGGGCGGTTACCCGGTCCAGGCTGGCCTGCGCCACGGCGGCGGTCTTGGCGGAGACCAGGACCAGCTCGGTGACGTGGCGGCGCGGCCGGGGCCGGGCGGGCGGGGCCTCCTGAAGCACGACGTGGGCGTTGGTGCCGCCGATGCCGAAGGCGCTCACCCCGGCCCGGCGTACGCCGTCGACCGGCTCCCAGGGCCGGGCCGACGCGGGCAGCTCGAACACCGAACCGTCCAGCCCGACCGCCGGGTTGGGGGTGGCGAGGTGGGCGATCGGCGGGATCACCCGGTGCTTCAGCGCCAGCACGGTCTTGACCAGCCCGATCACCCCGGCGGCGGTGTCCAGGTGCCCGAAGACGGCCTTGGCCGCGCCGAGCGCGCAGGGCGCCCGGTCGGGCCGGTCACTGTCGAAGACCTGCCGCAGCGCCGCCACCTCGATCGGGTCGCCGAGCGCGGTGCCGGTGCCGTGGGTCTCGATCAGGCCGACGGTGTCCGGGTCGACGTCGGCCACGCTCAGCGCCGCCGAGATCACGCCGGCCTGGCCGGTGGGCCCGGGCGCGGTGAAGCCCGCCTTGCGGGCGCCGTCGTTGTTGACCGCCGAGCCGCGGATCACGGCGTGCACGGTGTCGCCGTCGCGCAGCGCGTCGTCGAGTCGCTTGAGCACCACCACGCCCGCGCCGTCGCCGGGCACGGTGCCGTCGGCCGCGGCGTCGAAGGCCCGGCACCGGCCGTCGGCGGAGAAGATCCCGCCGGGTTCGTACAGGTGCCCGCGCCGCGTCGGCGGGGCCACCGTGGCGCCGCCGGCCAGCGCCACGTCGGCGTCGTAGGTCAGCAGCGCCTGCGTCGCCTGGTGCACGGCGACCAGCGACGTGGAGCAGGCGGTCTGCAACGTCAGCGCCGGACCCTGCAGATTCAGCTTGTACGCGATCCGGGTGGCCGCGAAGTCCTTGTCGCTGCCGATGATCAGCCCCAGCCCGCCGGCCGCCTCGACCGCGCGCTCGTCGGGCCACACGTTGTCGAGCAGGTAGACGTTCAGGCCGGTGCCGACGTACACCCCGATCCGGTTGCCGTCGGCGGCGACCGGCGGGTGCCCGGCGTGTTCCAGCGCGGCCCAGGCACATTCCAGCAGGATCCGCTGCTGCGGGTCCATCAGCGCGCTGTCCGACGGCGAGTAGCTGAACAGCCGGTGGTCGAAGCAGTCCGCGTCGCGCAGCACCGCCCGGGCGGGTACGAACTCGGGCCGCTCCACCAGGTCCTTGGGCGCGCCCCAGCCGACGAGCTGCTCGGGGGTGAAGAAGGTGACCGCGTCGATCCCGTTGACCACGTGGTGCCAGAAGAGGCCCAGGTCGCGTTCGGCACCGGGGACCCGGACGGCCATCCCGACCACGGCCACCGCCGCGCTGTCGTCGTGCTCAGCCACGACGGCCTCCGGTGCTCCGGCGCCGGTCGGCGAGCAGGGCGCGGCCCCGGTGGCGCTGCGCCACCCGCGTGTCGGCGACCACCGGGGCCGCCTGCCGCAGGTGCGCCGCGCAGCCGGCGACCGTGCCGGCGCGGAACAGGTCCGTCACGGAGACGTCCAGGCCCTCGTCGGACAGCCGCTGCTGGAGCGCGATCAGCGCGAAGCTGTGCCCGCCCAGGTCGAAGAAGTTGTCGTGCAGCCCGACGTCGACCCGGCCGAGCACCTCGCTCCAGCAGGCTCGGACGCGCTCCTCCAGCCCGGTGCCGGCGGCGAGTCCGCGCGGCGCCGAGGGTGCGGCGGCCGTGCGCGCGGCCCGGCTGTCGGCCAGCAGGCGGGCGGTGTCCACCTTGCCGTGCGCGGTGAGCGGGACCGTCGCGACGGTCAGGATCCGCGACGGCACCATGTACGCCGGCAGCGTCGCCCGCACGTGGGCGCGCAGTTCGCGTTCGGCGTCGGGGCCGAACTCGCCGACGACGAAGGCGGCCAGCTCGTCGTTCTCCGCCGCGACAGCGCACGAGCGCACCGCCGGATGGGTCAGGAACGCGCCCTGCACCTCGGCCAGTTCGACGCGGTAGCCGCGCAGCTGCACCTGGGTGTCGTTGCGGCCGAGGTACACCATGTTCCCGTCGACGCCCCACCTGACCACGTCACCGGTCCGGTACATCACGCCCCCGCCGTACGGGTCGGGCAGGAAGCGCGCTTCGGTGAGCTCCGGGTTGCCCACGTAGCCGTGCGCGACGAGCACGCCGCCGCAGTACAGCTCGCCGGGCACGTTGAGGCCGGTCGGGCGCAGGTCGTCGTCGAGGACGTAGCAGCGCCCCGACGGCAGCGGCACCCCGATCGTGCCCTCCCTGACCCCGGCCAGGTCCGCGGTGGGGGCCTCGAAGAGCGTGACGTGGATGGTGCCCTCGGTGATGCCGTACATGTTGACGAACACCGCGCGCAGGCCCGGCGCACCGGCGACCAGCGACGTGACCCGGGACCAGCTCAGCGCCTCACCGCCGAGGACGACGTAGCGGATGCTGGAGACCTCGTCCGCGCCCAGCAGCCGCAGGTAGGGGGGCAGCAGCCGGTAGAGCGCCCCGGGGGTCTGGAACACCACCGTGACGCCCTCGCGGTGCACCAGCGCGGCCAGCCGCTGCCGGTCCACCAGGTCGGCCTGGTCGGCGATGACCAGCCGGCCGCCGGTGCTCAGCGCGCCCCACATCTCCCACACCGAGGCGTCGAACGAGAACGAGCTGGCGGCCAGCCACACGTCGTCGGCGGTGATGTCGAGGCCGGCCGGGGTGGGGTCGTTCAGCGCGGCCAGGCCGCCGTGCCCGACCATGACGCCCTTCGGCACCCCGGTGGAGCCGGAGGTGTAGATGACGTACGCCTGGTCGCCCGGCCCGGGGAACGCCCGGGCGACCACCGACGTCCCGTCGAGGCTGTGCGCGTCGGCCAGCCGGATGTCGCGGCCCTGAGCCAGTGCCCCGGCCGCGTCGGCGGTGCCCGCCTCGACCAGCATGAACGGCATCCCGGCGCTGGCCGTGATCAGTTCCAGGCGCTGCTGCGGGTACTCGGGGTCCAGCGGCACGTAGACGCCGCCGAGCTTCCACACGCCCAGGATCGCCGCGACGATCGCGGGGGAGCGGCGCAGCAGCAGCCCGACCCGGTCGCCCCGGCGCACACCCCGGTCGGCCAGGCCCGCCGCGATCCGCCCGGCCCACCGGTCCAGCTCGGCGTAGGTGACCTCCACGTGCCGGTGGCGCACCGCCACCGCGTCGGGGGTGCGTGCCACGTGCTCGGCGAACCGGCGCAGCACCGACGGGTGGTCGGCCGGCTGCTCCGCGACCGGCGGGTTCACCCCCTCGGTCAGCAACAGCCGCTCCGCCTCGTCCACCATGCACGGCTCGGCGTCCGGCCCGTCGACGATCGACCGCAGGAAGGTCAGGTAGTGCGTGAGCAGCGTCGCGACGGTCTCCTGGGTGAACAGTTCGGTGCTGTACTCGGCCCGTAGGAACGGCGTATCGGTGAACACGTCGAGGGTCAGGCCCAGGTCGAACTTGGTGACGTCGATCTCGACGTCGACCTCGGTCAGCCGCACCCCGTCGAACTCGGGGAACGCGAACGGAAAGTTCTGCACCGTCAGGGAGGTCTGGAACAGGGGAGCGTGGCTGAGCTGCCGTTCCCCCACGGTGGCCCGCACGATCTGCTCGAACGGCACATCCTGGTTGGCGAACGCGGCCATGCTGGCCCAGCGGGCCCGGTCGACCAGCTCGGCGAAGCCGGGCCGGCCGGACACGTCGATCCGGATCGGCAGGGTGTTGACCAGACAGCCGACGACGGCCTCCTCGGCCTCGTCCATCCGGTTCGCGACCGGCACCCCGATCACCACCTCGTCCTGGCGCGCGTAGCGCGACAGCACCGAGGCGTACGCGGCCAGCGTCACCGCGAACAGCGTCGCGCCCCGCGCCCTGGCCCACCCGGTGAGCCGCTCGACCAGCTGCGGCTCGACGGGGCGGCGCAGCACCGCGCCGTCGGCGCTGAGCACGCTCGGCCGGGGGAAGTCGGTGGGCAGCGCGAGTTGTGGCACGTCCCGCAGCTCGGCGCGCCAGAAGTCCAGCCCGGAGCTGTCGCGCTCCCAGGAGTCGCGCTGCCGCCGCGCGTACGCCAGGTACGACTCCGCCGCTGCGGCGTACGCGGCGGGCGACCCGGACACGGCCGCGTGGTACTCGGCGGCGAGGTCCCGCAGCAGCAGACCCACCGACCAGCCGTCGCAGGCGATGTGGTGCACCAGCACCGCGAGGGTGTGCTCGTCGGGGCCCCAGGAGCGCAGGAAGGCGCGCAGCACCGGCCCGTCGCCGAGGTCGAACGGGCGTCGGGCCTGCTCGGCGACCAGGGTGTGCAGGAAGGTCTCCTGGGTGTCCCGGTCGGCCCACGCGCCCGTCCGGATGTCGACGTCCGCGTGCGGGGTGGGCGACACCCGCTGGGTGAGCACGCCGTCGACCAGCGCGAACGTGGTGCGCAGCGCGTCGTGCCGGGCGACCACGCGGGTCAGTGCCGCGCGCATCGCCTCGGGCCGCAACGCACCGTGCAGGTGGACCGCGAACGCCACCACGTACGCCCGGTTGCCGGGCTGGAGCTGGTTGAGGAAATAGAGTCTTTCCTGAGCGAAGGAAGCACGACCGGTACGAACCATGGATCGATCGTGGTCTGCGGGACGTCCCGCCCGGCAGAGCGTCCTTCCCCGCCTCACCAGGGAAAACCTCCCGGTCGGGTGCCGGACACGTCGATGCTCGCTCCGGACGCGACACGGCCCCCGGTCCGACGGGGTCAGCCGCGTACGGGGGCGGTGGTGGTCGCCGAGCCGGCCCGTGGGCGGAAGGGTCGTACGACGCTGTCGAGCTGAGTCGTCTGCGACATCAGCTCGACAGCGTCCCGCGTGTGGATCCTCCGCCGGCCGGCACCGTCGCTGAAAGGCGAGGCGCTAGTACGGCAGCCGCCGTTCGGGATCATGGCTGAAGTTCGGCGTTGAAACGTCGTTTGTAGTGGGCTCGTCGGGCTCGGGCTTGATGGCGGCGTCGCCACTGTGACCAGCGCAGACGGTGGGCGAGTTCGTGGATTGGCCGGATGATGAAGGCGTTGATCAGACGACGGACTTCGTTGACGGTCAGGTTGATCAATCCGGTCTGCGGGGGTTCGTCGGCGGCGTCGGCGGAGCAGATCGCCAGGACGGCGAGGGCGGCCAGGGCCAGGGTGGTGAAGCGGTGCCAGGAGTCCCAGCGGCGGACCTGGTGCTGGTCGAGGCCGACCTGGCCTTTGGCGGTCTGGAAGGACTCTTCGACGGTCCAGCGGATCCCGGCGACCCGGACGAGTTGGGCGAGGGTGGCGGGCTGCGGGGTCCAGCAGCGGTAGAAGGCCAACTCCCCGCTGGTGGTGTTCTTCCTGATGAGCAGGCTGTGTCGACCGCTGTCGTCAGGGTCGGCGTCGGTGGTGACATCGTCGAGCCAGGCCCAGTCGTAGAAGCGTGGCCCTTTCGACCCGGCGCCGGCACTGCGGCGCTGCCACGCTGATGCCGGTAGATCGGCCGCGATGCGGTCGGCGCGGAGACGGACCTTGCCGCCGTCGAGGGGCACCAGGTGGCTGCGGGACACGGCCAGGACATAACCCAACCGGTGTTGGCGCAGGTGAGCGCGGAAGACGCTGCTGTTGCCGTAGGCCTCGTCCGCGGCAGCCCATGCCGCTGGAACGCCGGCGTCGACGGCTGCGGTGATCATGTCGGCTGCCAGCTCAGATTTCGAGGCGAACTCGACCTCGTCCGGGACACCGGCGCCCTGGCAGCGGTCCCGGTCCTCGGTCCACGACACGGGCAGGTAGACCCTGCGGTCGATCAGGGTGTGTCCGTGCCCGCTGGCGTAGCCGAGGAACACCCCGACCTGCGCGTTCTCGATCCTGCCGGCGGTGCCGGTGTACTGGCGTTGCACCCCGACCGAGTGAACACCCTTCTTCAGATCCCCCGTCTCGTCGACGACCAGTACCGCGTCCGGGTCACCGAACCGGTCGACGATCACCGTCCGCAGGTCGTCACGGACGGCCTCGGCGTCCCACACCGCCCGATACAACAGCCGCTGCATCGCATCCGGGCGGGCATGCCCAGCTTGCTCCGCCAGCTGCCAACACGTCTTGACCTCGATATCGGCCAACAGGCCGGTTACGAACGCCGCCGCCGTGCGGCGCGGCTCGACCCGTCCGAACCGGCCCGCGAAGGAGGCGAGCACCCCGGCCAGGACCCGCCCCCACCCGGCAGGGTTTACGCTGTGGCACGCGGCCACCGCCAGATCTGAAGTTATGTCCACAACGTACAGACGATCACGCGGTGGCCGCCCCGCGTCCAGCCCGCTCTACCAGCGGCATCTCAAACGGCGGCTGCCGTACTAGTATTCGCCGCGTCCGAAGGCGGCCAGCTCCGCGGAGTGCCCCGGGTTGCTGACGTACGTCGCCCCGATCGGGGCGGTCACCCGGCACCACATGTCGAGCCGCCGTACGTCGATGCGGGCCGCCGCGGCCAACTCGTCGCGCCGGCGCAGCATCTCCGCGCGGTCCAGGCCCTCCAGCACGTAGTCGACCGCATCGAAGCACGGGTCGCCGGCGCAGGCCATCGGGTCGATGGCCACCAGGCCCTTCGCGCCGCCGCTGAGCACGTTGCCCAGGTGCAGGTCGCCGTGCAGCAGCACGGTGTCGGTGGGCGCCGCGAACAGGTCGTCGCGCAACCGCTTCGACTCGGCCAGGTCGGCGCCCCGCCGTGCCGCCGAGTTGAACAGCACGTCGATCCAATCCTCCAGCCGCCGCGGCGCGGTGGCCGGGTCCCCGGCGCCGTGCAGGTCGGTGAGGAACGCGGCATACTCCTGCGGCGACGGCGGCTGCGGCATCTTCTCCACGAGCGTGCCCGGGTGGATCGACTCGAGCAGCACCGCGCCCCGGGCCGCCGCCAGCACCGACGGCACCCGCCCGCTGGGCGCGAACTGGCGCAGCATGTCGACCTCCTCCCGTACGGCGTAGCTGTCGGGCGACAGCTTCAGCACCGCGTCGCCCTGCCGGTGGCGGCAGCGGAACACCACGGAGGAGTTGCCGGACTTGAGCTGGTCGCCGAGGTCGAGCCCCCACTGCGCGACGAGCTCGTCGAGCCGCTCGGTCAGCGTGCCGACCCAGCGCCGCGCCGCCTTGCCGAACCGCGGCTCCAGCCGGTTCGCGATCGCTTCCAGATCCAGGGCCATCCCGCTCACCTTTCCATCGACTGCGCGCCGGCGTACGCGACGGAGCCGCCCACTCCGGGCAGGGGTGTGGCTCCCCGCACGTGGGCCGGCGGGAGGCTGCCGGGCATCGGGTCGGGAGCCGACCCGTACGGCCCGACGCGCTCCAGCCGGGCCTTGCGGGCGACCTCGATCGCCTCGTACCGGTCCGACACGTTGAGCTTGCTGAAGATCGTCGAGATGTGGTTGCTGACCGTCTTCGGTGAGAGGTTCAGCTGGGTGGCGATCGCCCCGTTACGCAGGCCGGAGGCGATCAGCTCCAGCACCTGCCGCTCGCGGGTCGTCAGCTCCGGGAAGAGCTGCTGGTTGCGCGGCTCCCGGCCGAGCTGCCTGACGAGCTGATCGGCCACGCGGGGGCCGAGGATCATCTCGCCCGTCGCGATGCCCCGGATCGTCCGCACGATGCCGTCGCCGGGGCAGCTCTTGAGCACGTAGCCCCGTGCCCCCGCCCGCATGGCCGCGAACACCGCTCCCTCGTCCTCGACCGCCGTGAAGACCAGCACCGCGGTCGAGGGCGACATCCGGGCGATCTCCTGGAGTGTCACTCCCACCTGGAAGCCCGGCAGTTCGATGTCGAGCACGAGCACGTCGGGGCGCAGCGACGCCGCCGACCTCATCGCCTCCCGCGTGGTGCCGGCCTCGGCGACCACGGTGACCTCGGCCGAGGGGGACAGCAGGGCGTGCAGGCCCCTGCGTACCACCGGCTGAGCGTCGGCCAGGACGACCGTCACGGCACGACGTTCTGCGTCGTCCGCGGCATCCCCCGGATCCTGCCTCATCGTGTGAGCCGGTTCCGAGGTCGAGCCAACGCGCACCATTACCACACCTCACCCGTCCTGACTGGCCCCGCGACGCCTCCCTCGTGGAGGCGCGGCGGAAGCGCCGACCTCCGATCGGCGTGAACATCTTCTGACGGGCAACAGAACAACACATGAACGTGGCCGGGTTCTAGCCATGTCAATCTTCTGACGCATTCTCTGCGACCAATTAAATTAAAAGCGTCGAAGGCGATTCTCGGTTTGAATGGAACAGGCCGCGACAGAACGGGAATGCCGGGACGAGGTGCCCGCGCGCGTCCCGGCCTGCGGGCCTACCGGGACGTCTGCCCGGCTCACCGGTTAGCGCACCGGGTCCCGGGCGTCCACGGGAAAGATTCCCTGGTCGGTCGGGAAGTCGTCCCGCCCCCGGTTCCGTCGGACGCCCTGTCCCGCCCGGCGTCGCCGCCGCGAGGATTGACGTGACCGTTCCATCACACCAGGATGTGCAATTATGCCCTTGGCTCGTCTGATTGATTTTTCGGCCCGTCTGGTGCCGACCGATCCGCTGCGCAGGAAACTGATCGCGATCCGGCTGGCCGAATCGATCGGCAAGGGAGTCTTCCTCAGCGGCAGCGTCGTCTACTTCACGCTCCGCGTCGGACTCGACCCCCGGCAGGTCGGCCTGGGTCTGTCCGCGGCAGGCCTGTCCGCCTTCATCTCGTCGGTCCTGTTCGGCGTGATCGCCGACCGGGTGGGCGCGCGCCGGCTGCTCGTCATCCTGTTCGCCGCGCTGGCGGTGGGCTTCGGGCTCTACGCCCTGGTGGACAACGCGATCCACTTCTTCGCCCTGGTGGTCGCCGTCGGCTTCCTCGAGTACGGCACCGGCCCGACCAACGGCGCTCTCGTCGGCAACCTCGTGCCCGCCGAGGAACGGGTCAAGCTCAAGGCCATGATGCGGTCGGTGTTCAACATCGGCTTCAGCATCGGCATCGGCGTGGCCGCCGTGGCCGCGCTCGACCAGCGGCTGCTCGTGCTGATCCCGCTCACCACCGCCGCGTTGATGGCCGGCGCCGCGCTGCTGGTCACCCGCCTGCCCGACGTGCCGTCGCGCCCCGTCCCGGTGGGCTTCAAGCGCTTCTCCGCCGTACGCGACCCACGTTTCCTCGCCGTCATCGGCGTCTCGACGGTGCTCGCCTCCCACGTCACCGTCATCCTGGTCACGATGCCGCTCTGGGCGCTCAACCGCACCTCGCTGCCGCACTTCCTGATCCCGTTGCTGCTCGTCTTCAACACGGTGTTCGTCATCCTGTTCCAGGTGCGCGCCAGCCGTGGCGCGGACACCGTGGAGGGTGCCGGCAGGCTCGCCCGACGCTCCGGCTACTGGCTGGCCGGCGGCTGCGCCGTCATCGCGGTGACCGCCCTCGGCGACAACCTGGTGCTGGTGTCCGTCGCGATCGTCGCCGCGGTGCTGATCCTGTCGGTCGCCGAGGTGATGCAGGCCGCCTCCGGTTGGGGCCTCGCGTTCGGCCTCGCCCCCGAGCACGCCCAGGGTGAGTACCTGGGCGCGTTCGACCTGCACGTGATCAC
Organism: Micromonospora sp. NPDC048170; assembly: GCF_040652795.1. Taxonomy (NCBI): domain Bacteria; kingdom Bacillati; phylum Actinomycetota; class Actinomycetes; order Micromonosporales; family Micromonosporaceae; genus Micromonospora; species Micromonospora sp. NPDC048170. The sequence continues at coordinate 179,679 of NZ_JBEZMR010000011.1, read as the reverse complement.
CCAGAACATCATCGGTCCGGCCGCGCTGTCCGGCCTGGTCATCGCCTTCGGCTTCTGGGGCTGGCTCGGCATCGCGGTCGCCGCGCTGGTCGCGTCGGCGCTGATCATCCCGGTCGCGCACCGCAGCCAGGCCACTCTCGTGCCCGAGCCGGCCTCCGTGACCAGCTCGTAGGTGCCGCCCCGGCCGGCGCCTGACCCATGCGAAACATATCTTCATTACCGGAGTGTCAACTTGTAGACAATCTTCCTGTCGCTGTCTATCGTCAGCACAACTTAGCGATGTCCTTCGATTTGAAAGAGGTCGTCAATGGTGCGCATCAGACGATGGGGCGGCATCGCCGCGGCTGTGCTGGTGACGGAGCTTCTGGTCGCGGGCACCGCCGCGCACGCCGCCGCGCCCACACCGGATCCGGTGCCGGTGAGCGTCGAGGACGCCGTGACCGCCAAGCTGGTCGGGCAGGCCCGGGCCACGGCGGCGGAGCGCGTCGACGGATCCGACACCCGTGTCACCGTCACCCGCAAGAACGGCCGGTGGGCCTTCGGCACCGCCGTCGCCGTCTCCTCGCACGAGCAGGACGCCCACCCGACCGGCGCGGTCTTCATCGCCCGCGCCGAGGCTGGCGGGTGGCGGGTGAACTTCGACGGCGAAGCCGGGTTCAGCGAGCTGGCCGCCGAGTCTCCCCTGGTGAACAAGCAGGAGAAGACGGTCTTCACGCAGACCCCGGGCGTCATGTCCGCGGGCGGCGACTTCCGGACCGGGATGGCCCTGCCGTTCGCCGTCGGGCAGACCTGGACGCTGACCGGTGGCCCGCACGGCTGGGGTGGCGGGGCGCCGTACAGCTCGATCGACCTGGCCGGCGGCGACCAGGTGGTCCGCGCGGCGCGGGCCGGCACGGCGTACACGATGTGCACGGGGTGGATCCGGGTGATCCACGACCGCGGCTACTCCACCGACTACTACCACCTGTGGAGCAGCATCTCGGTCAACGGCGCGGCCGTCGGCCAGGGCGCGTACCTGGGCTACACGGGAACCGATGTGACCTGCGGCGGGTCGGCGACCGGCCGGCACGTCCACTTCGGGCTGCGGCAGAACAGCGCGTACGTGCCCATCGCCGACCACAACATCGGCAAGTGGGTGTTCGTCCAGGGTGCCGCCTACCAGGGCGGTGCGCGGCACGGCTCGGCCCTGATCGGCACCGGCGGCGCGATCTACAACTACGGCGCGCTGGGCTTCAACCAGGCGGTGGTCGACGCCAACGGCGGGGGCACGCTGACCAAGCGGGCCGGGCCCGGCACCGGATACGCCGTGCGGGGTTCGGTGGGCGACGGCGCCACGGTGACGATCTCCTGCTCCGCCAACGGCACCTCGCACACCGGGCGGTACGGCACCACCGCACTGTGGAACCGGCTGAGCGACGGCACCTGGGTGTCCGACGCCTACCTGTGGACCGGGCTGAACAGCGCGATCAACGGCTGGTGCTGAACCGGCACCGACCGGGCGTCCACGCAGGGGCCCGCCACCGTGGCGGGCCCCTGCGCCGCACGGTGAATCCGAGCCGCCGGGGTGTCAGCGGGGCAGCCCGAACTGGAGCGAGACCCGGACCCGCTCGGTGACCGCGTCCCGCCCGCCGAGGGCGTCGCGGACCTCGGCGGTGAACGCCGCCATCCTCTCGGGGGAGGGCAGCAACTCGGGCGACATCGCGGAGAAGGCGCCGCCGACCATGTCGTGGACGGTGAGCGGCGCGGCGTACTCCACAGCCGACTCCACCACCCGGTAGCCGGCGGCGGCGAGGGCGTCCCGGTTGCGCCGGCGGCCGGCGTCGTCGGTCTGGCAGGTCGCGGTGACAGGGTGCCCGAGCAGCCCTTCCAGGCATCCACGCAGCGCCCGGGACCACTCGGTGTCCTGCGACCACAGCGGCGCACCGTTGGTGATCACGACGATCCCACCCCCGGGGCGCAGCAACGGCCGGGCGGCCCGGAACAGCGACTCGCGGTCCATGAAGTGGATCGCGACGGCGACGGTCAGCGCGCCGGCCGGCCGGTCGCCCAGCAGCCGGCCCAGGGCGGGCAGGTCGCTGTCCGCGCCGAGCAGCCACGCCGTGTTCGTCACCCCCGCGTCGAGGGCGGCCCGACGGGCCAACGCCAGCATGTCCGGCTCCGGATCCACGCCGACGACCGTGCCCACCCGGGCGGCGAGCGGCAGGCTCAGTTGGCCGGTGCCGCAGCCGAGGTCGATCACGGTGTCGCCGTCGCCGAGACCGAACGCCCCGACGACGGCGTCGAGCACCTCCGGCGGGTACCCGCGCCGGTGTCTGGCGTAGTACGCGGCCACCTCGCCGCTGAAGCCCGTTCCCATGCCGCCAGCCTCCGGTGCGACGGGCCGGGAGGCGAGTGATTCTGCTCAGGGCAGCGTGCCTCCGCCGGCCGTGACCCGGCGAGCCGTGCCGATGTCCACCCGGAGGACGTCGCGCCCCTCACCCCGGCTTCGCCGGGGTGAGGGGCGCGCACGCCGAGCGCCCGCTCAGGGCGAGGTGGGCCCGAGTGGCACGGGGACGCCGCCGGCCAGCCGGCTGCGCTCCGCGGCGAACGCCATCCGGTGGCTGTCCAGGGACTCCCGTGGTCCCGACCGGATCCGCGACCGGTCGCCGGTGGCGATCGCCTCGACGAAGCCCGCCATCAGCGCCATGTCGCCGCCGCCGTGGCCGGAGCCGGCGTCGGCCCCGCCGCCCCGGGTGTCCGTGTCGACGGTGGCGCCGGTGACGAAGTCGGTCACGGTGACCTGTTCACCGTCGCCTTCCAGGTAGCCGTGGGTGCCCATGATCCTGGTGCGCCGGTGTCCGCCCGGGGTGAAGGCGCTCATGGTGAGGGTGGCGGTCGCGCCGCCGGCGAAGGAGACGGTCACGCTCTGGTGGTCGGCGACGTCGTTGCCGCCGGCGTAGACGCACCGTCCGTACGGCCCGTCGCGCAGTGCCGCGTCCAGCCCGTCGGCGGTCAGGTCGCGGGTCACCACGGAGAGCGGCCACTCGCGTCGCGAGGGGTCGGCGAGGCAGGCGCGGTAGAAGCGGGTGGCCGAGTACGGGCAGCTCGACTCGACCCGGCAGTCGAGGCAGCGGTCGGCGGCGCCGCGTGGCCGGTTGCCGGGGTGGAAGTGGTGCAGCGCGCCGACGCTGCTGACCCGCGTCGGAGTGTCGCCGACGACGTAGCGGAGCCAGTCCAGGTCGTGGCAGCACTTGGCGAGCAGGCTGCTGGAGGAGTCGTCGGCCCGACGCCAGTTTCCCCGTACGTAGGAGTGGGCGAAGTGCCACCAGCCGACCGGCTCCAGGTGCTCCACCCCGATGACGCGACCCAGCGCCCCGGCGTCGACGTACCGCTTCACCGCGTCGGTGTAGCGGGTGTAGCGCAGCACGTGGCAGACGGCGAGCAGTACGCCGGTGCGCTCGGCCGCCGCGGTGACCGCCTCGCACTCGGTCTCGGTCGGCGCGATCGGCTTCTCCAGCAGGATGTGGTAGCCGAGGTCGGCGAGTCGGGTCGCGGCCTCGGCATGCTCCCGGTCGGGGGTGGCGAGGACGACGGCGTCGGCGAGTCGGGGCTGCGCGGCGAGGGTCTGCCAGCTGTCGAACAGCCCGGACGCGGCGACGGCGTGGGCGTCGGCGAGCGCGGCGCGGTGGGTGGCCCGGGGGTCGGCGACCGCGACGACGCGGGCCTTGTCGGGGTGGTGCAGTGCCCAACCGGCGTACGTGCTGCCACGGTTGCCGGCGCCGACGACGGCGAGGGTGACGGTCATCGGAGTCCTTCGCTATTACGGTTCTGGACCGATCTGTCCAGGTGTTTGCACGATCAGTAACGATGTGACCTCGGAACTTCCGGGCCCTAGTATCGGCCCGGACCGTAAGTTAATGTACTGCGAACTTGACTCTCCCGGAAGGATGCGAGATGCGTGTTCGGAAGGGCCTGTCGGCCGTGGCGGTGGCGCTCGTCGCCGCTCTCGCGGCCACGGGCTGCGGCGGTTCCGACTCCGGTGGCTCCGGTAAGACGACCGTGACGATGTGGACATATCCCGTGATCTTCGACGAGGCGAAGCACCGCGCACACTGGGACGAGACGATCAAGGCGTTCCAGGCGGCGAATCCCGACATCGAGGTCAAGACCGAGATCTTCCCCTGGGCCAACCGCGACCAGGCGCTCGCTACCGCGATCGCGGGCAACAAGGGGCCGGACGTCGTCTACCTGATCCCCGACCAGCTGCCCAAGTACGCCCGCAACATCGAGCCCGTCGACAAGTACCTCGACGAGGCGACCAAGAGCGACCTGCACGAGAACGTCGTGCAGTCGGTGAGCATCGACGGCAAGATGATGGGCGCCCCGATCCTCACCAGCGCCTCCACGCCGATCTGCAACAAGAAGGTCTTCGCGGCCGTCGGCGAGACGACCTACCCGACCAGCTGGAACGACCTGCTCACCCTGGCCCCGAAGTTCAAGGCCAAGGGCTACGACATCACCGCCTACGTCGGTGACGCCAAGCAGACCCTGAACCAGACGTTCTACCCGCTGCTCTGGCAGGCCGGCGGCGACGTGTTCAGCCCGGACGGCAAGTCGGTCGCCTTCAACAGCGACGCCGGCAAGAAGGCGCTGGGCTTCGTCAAGCAGCTCGTCGACGGCGGCTACGTCGACAAGTCCCTGATCACCGCCGTCCCGCCGATCGAGCAGACCCGGATCGCGCAGAACAAGGTCGGCTGCATGTGGAGCACGCCGGTGGCCGAGGTCGAGAAGTTCTGGGGCAAGGAGAACATCCAGGTCGTCCCACACTTCACGGACACCAGGCAGATCGGTTACGGCACCGTCGGCTCGCTGTCGATGCTGAGGAACGCCAAGGACAAGGAGGCGGCCGGCAAGTGGCTCGCCTTCGCGACCAACGCCGAACAGACCAAGAAGTACGACCTGGCCTCCGGCTTCTTCTCCCCGCGGAAGTCCACCGGCCCGCTGTTCGCCGACGACCCCGTCCTCGGGGAGCAGGAGAAGCAGGTGGGGGCCAGCACGGTCGGCCCGCTGCACGAGAAGGCGCGCGACGTCCAGGGCGTCCTCTCCCCGGAGATCCAGGCCGCCCTGCTCGGCAAGAAGTCCGTGGAGCAGGCCCTCGACGACGCGGCGAAGGCCGCCGCCCCGCTGCTCGGATAGTGCCGGCGCGGCTCGCGGTGGGCGCACCCCGCCCACCGCGAGCCGTCGAGAAAGGTTGTCAGATGGTTGCACTACCGGGGAGCCGTGGCCGGCGCGTACGCCGTCCCTCCGCCCGTGAGGCCGGGACGGCGCTGCTGTTCGTCCTGCCGTTCCTGCTGCTCTTCGCCGTCTTCCGGTTCGGTCCGGCGATCGCCGGGGTGGTCCTCGGCTTCACCGACTACACCATCGGTGGCGAGACCGGCTTCGTCGGGCTGGAGAACTTCCGCCGGCTCGTCGACGACCCCACGTTCTGGTCGGCGCTGCGGGTGACGGCCGTCTTCACCGTGCTGTCCGTACCGCTGTCGATGCTGGCCTCCCTCGGCATGGCGATGCTGACCCGTCGTGCCTTCCGTGGCGCGAAGCTCTTCCGGTCCATCTTCTTCCTGCCGGTGGTGACCAGCCTGGTCCTCGCCGGCGTGGTCTTCACCTGGGTCTTCGCCGAGGGCGGGCCGTGGTCGCGGGCGATGGGCGCGATCGGGCTGCCGGCCGGCTCCTGGCTGGCCGACAGCGTGCTGGTGATCCCCGCGCTGGTGCTGGTCTCGGTCTGGTCCCGCTTCGGCTACGGCATGCTCATCCTGCTCGCCCGGATGCAGGACATCCCGGCGGAGTTGGAGGAGGCCGCGCTGACCGACGGAGCCTCGGCCTGGCAGCGCTTCCGGTACGTGACGCTGCCCCAGTTGCGACCCGCCCTGTTCTTCGTGGCCATCATCGAGACCACCGTGTCGTTCCAGGTCTTCGACATGATCTACGTGATGACCGGCGGTGGCCCGGTCCGGTCCAGCTACAGCCTCGTCTACCTGCTCTACGACCAGGGCTTCAAGTACTTCGACCTGGGCTACGCCAGCGCCGTCGGGGTCGCCCTGTTCGTCATGACGATCATCGTGGCGCTGATCCAGCGGCTGACCCTCGGGAGGGAAGAATGACGGACACGATCACGCCACCGGCCGCCCCCGCCGCGGAGCCGGCGTCGCGGCGGGACCGGATTCGCCGCCCCTACCGGGCCGGCCACGCCAGCCGGGGCTGGGTGGTGGGGCGTACGGCGCTGCTGGTGGTCGGCGCGGTGGTCACGCTCTTCCCCTTCTACGCGATGGTCGTGCTGTCGTTCAAGCCGACCGGTCCGGTGACGTTCCCGGACAGCCTCCTGCCCTGGCCGTTCTCCCCGGAGGCGTACGACCAGGTGATCGGCGCCAAGAGCGTGCTGCGCTGGATGTGGAACACCGTCGTCTACTCGGTGGTGTCGGTCGTCGGCGTGCTGCTGTTCGCTTCGATGGCCGGGTACGCCTTCGCCAAGAAGCGGTTCCCGGGCAAGGAGACGATGTTCTGGTCGTTCCTGGCGATGCTGATGGTGCCGTACCACGTCACGATGATCCCGACGTTCATCATCATCTCCGAGCTCAACGGCGTGGACACCTACTGGGGCATGATCGTGCCGACCCTGGCCAACGCCCAGGCGGTGTTCCTGATGCGGCAGTTCATCGCCTCGCTGCCCGACTCGCTGTTCGAGGCGGCCCGCCTCGACGGTTGCTCCGAGTGGCGGGTGTACGTCTCGATCGTGCTGCCGCTGATCAAGCCGATCCTCGCCACGCTGGGCGTCTTCGTCTTCCTGTGGCACTGGAACGACTTCCTGTGGCCGCTCATCGTCGGGCAGAGCCTGGACATGCGTACCCTCACCACCGGCATCGCCTCGCTGCAACAGGAGAACGTGGCGTTGAACATGCTGCTCGCGGGCTCGGTCGTCGCGTTCGTGCCGATCTTCATGGCGTACCTGATCGGGCAGCGCCACTTTCAGGAGGGCGTCTCCACCACGGGGATCAAGGGGTGAGCGTCATCGCGGTGGCGGCGTCGCCGGAGGTCCGCGAGCTGTTCTTCGACGCCGACGCCCGGGCGGCACTGGGCCGGCTGGGGGAGGTGCGGCTGCCGGCCGTCGGCGACGACGTCGGCGACGAGGCCACGCTGGCCCGGCTGCTCGCCGACGCGGACGTCGTCGTCACCGGCTGGGGCTGCGCGCCGCTGTCGGCGGCGGTGCTCGACGTCGCGCCCCGGCTGCGTCTGCTCGCGCACACCGGGGCCAGCGTGAAACCGTTCGTCACCCCCGAGAGCTTCGCCCGTGGGGTGCGCGTCACCCAGGCCGGCGAGGCCATGGCGTACGCGGTGGGGGAGCAGGCACTGGCACTGACCCTCGCCCTGCTGCACGGGCTGCACCGCTTCGACCACGCGTTGCGGACCGGTGTCGACTGGGCGAGCGCGAAGGCCGCACCACCCCGGCGGGAGCTGCGCGGGGCGACCGTCGGGGTGGTCGGCGCGTCCCGGACGGGGCGGGCGTACCTGGGGTTGGTGCGGGCGCTCGGGACGCGGGTGCTGGTGGTCGACCCCCACCTGTCGGCCGCCGAGGCCGAGACGCTCGGGGTCGAGCGGGTCGGCCTGGACGACCTGCTCACCCGCAGCCTGGTGGTGTCCCTGCACGCGCCGGTGCTGCCGGAGACCGTCGGGATGATCGGGGCGCGCGAGCTGGCCCGGTTGTCCGACGGCGCGCTGCTGGTCAACACCGCCCGCTCGGCGCTGGTGGACGAGGCCGCGCTGCTGGCCGTGCTGCGCTCCGGGCGGATCGACGCCGCGCTGGACGTGTTCGACGCCGAGCCGCTGCCGGTGGGCCATCCGTTCCGGCGGCTGCCGAACGTGCTGCTCACCCCGCACGAGGCGGCGGGGACGGTCGGGTCGCGGCAGCGGGCCGGCGCCATCGTCGTCGCCGAGATCGACCGGTTCCTCCGGGGGAGTCCACTGCGTCACGAGGTACGACCGGAGCAGCTCGACCGGACCGGCTGACCGGGGCTGACCTGCCCTGGCGTGCCGGAAGCCCGGATGGGTAGCCTCTGCGCTCATGCGTATCGCCCTCGCCGGCCTGGCCACCAGTCACCCCTACGCCGACGCCCGAACCCTGCGTGACGACGCGGAGCTGGTGGTGTGGGAGCCCGATCCCCAGCGGTTGGCGCGGTTCCGGGCCGAGCAGCCGGAGGCGGCGGTGGCGCCGGATCTGGCCGCGTTGCTGGCGACCGGCCCGGACGGCGTGGTCCTCACCGTCCCCACCCCCGACGTGCCGGAGGCGCTGGCCCGGGTGCTGGAGCGGGGGCTGCCGTGCTTCGTCAACAAGCCGGCCGCGGCGACCGTCGACCAGCTCGACCGGTTGGAGCGCGTCGTGGCGCGGGCCCCGGAGCTGGTGCTCTCCTCCTCGGTGCTGCGTTTCGCGCCGGAGTTCGTCGCGTTCGGCGTGCCGCGCGAGGAGGTGCTGTCGGTACGCGCCACGGTCCGGCACGACGTCGCTCTCTGGGCCACCGGCTACAACCCGTGGCAGGACGACCCGGCGGCCGGTGGCGGCACCCTGGTCATGATGGGCCTGCACGGGGTGGAGCTGCTGGTCGCGCTGCTCGGCCCGGCGGTGCGACTGGTCGGGGCCGCCGCCACCGTGCGCCGGCACCGGGGGCTGCGCTCGGAGGACACCGGCCTGCTGGCCGTGCAGTGGGACGACGGGGTGCCCGGCACGGTGGAGGTGCTCGGAGTCAGCGAGGGCGAGGCGTACGAGGTGACCGTGCACACCGCGGCCGGGGAGAGCCGGGTGGTGCTGCGCGGCGGTGCCGACGAGCTGGGTTACCGGGCCACCATCGAGGCGTTCGTGGGCATGGTCCGGGGCGCGCCGAGCCCGGTGCCGTGGGCGCAGACCCGCGCCGTACTGGACGTTCTCGCCTCGGCCCGCGCCTCGGTCTGACCCTCGCCGGCCCGCCCGGGCCGATCCCGCCGCCCCGGACGCCTTGACGCCCCCCTAGCCGGAAGTTACGGTCATGACCGTTACTTCGGAAGGGGCTTGGTGGCATGCGTACGGTGGCGGAACTGGAGGAGCGGCTGTCGCGCCCGCGGGGCGTCCTGGTGGACGACCTGCGCAAGCTCGACGGCGACATCCTGATCCTCGGGGCGGGCGGCAAACTGGGGCCGAGCCTGGTCCGGCTGGCACTGCGGGGCGTGGCAGAGGCGGGCACCGGCGCCAGGGTCGTCGCCGTGTCCCGCTTCTCCGAGGCGGGGCTGGCCGACGCGCTGCGGGACGAGGGCGCGGTGGTGGTCGAGGCCGACGTCACCGACGACGCGGCGCTGGCAGCGCTGCCCGACGCGGCCAACGTGGTCTTCCTGGTCGGGGCCAAGTTCGGCACCTCCGGCCGGGAGCACGCCACCTGGGCCACGAACACCTACCTGCCCGGGCGCGTCGCACAGCGCTTCGCCGGGTCCCGCCTGGTCGCGCTGAGCACCGGCAACGTCTACCCGCTGGTCCCGGTGACCTCGGGCGGCTGCGTCGAGCAGACACCGGTCCAGCCGGTCGGCGAGTACGCCATGTCCTGCCTGGGCCGCGAGCGCATCCTCACCCACTTCGCGCTGCGTGACGACACCCCGCTGGCCCTGATCCGGCTCAACTACGCCGTCGAGATGCGCTACGGCGTCCTCGTCGACATCGCCCGCGCCGTGCACGCCGGCGAGTCCGTGGACCTCACGATGGGGCACGCCAACATCGTCTGGCAGGGCTACGCCAACGAGGTCACCCTGCGCGCTCTGCACCACACGCGGACACCGCCGTTCGTGTTGAACCTGACCGGGCCGGAGCTGGTCTCCGTCCGGCAGGCCGCCACCGCGCTCGCCGCCCGGCTGGGCCGTGAGCCGGTCCTCACCGGCACCGAGGCGCCGACCGCGCTGCTGTCCAACGCCCAGCTCTGCCACCGGCTCTTCGGCTATCCCGACGTGCCGGTCGCCGAGCTGATCGACCTGACGGCGGAGTGGGTCGCCAACGGCCAGCCCCTGCTCGGCAAGCCGACCGGATTCCAGCGCCGCGACGGCAACTTCTAGGAGAGACCGTGTTGACCGCATCGAGCACCCGTCAGACCTCGGCCCTGGCCCGGTTCCGGCACGGCTGCGTCATCCCCGCGCACCCGCTGGCCCTGGACGCCGACCGCAAGCTCGACGAGCGCCGGCAGCGGGCGTTGACCCGCTACTACCTCGCCTCCGGCGCGGGCGGCATCGCCGTCGGCGTGCACACCACCCAGTTCGCCATCCACGATCCGCAGGTCGGGCTACTCGCCCCGGTGCTGGAACTGGCGGCCGAGACCGCGGCCGGCTCGGACGCGATCCTGGTCGCCGGAGCCTGCGGGGACACCGCCCAGGCGGTCGCCGAGGCGGAACTCGCCGCCTCGCTCGGCTACCACATGGTGCTGCTCTCGCCGTACGCGCCGCTGGACGAGGACGCCCTGGTCGAGCGGGCCCGCGCCGTCGGCGAGGTGCTGCCGGTGATCGGTTTCTACCTGCAACCGGCGGTCGGCGGTCGGGAGTTGTCCCGGGGCTTCTGGGCCAGGCTGGCCGCCCTCGAATCGGTGGTCGGCATCAAGGTGGCACCCTTCGACCGCTACCGCACGCTCGACGTGCTGCACGGCGTGTGCGCGGCCGGCCGCAACGGTGACCTGGCCCTCTACACCGGCAACGACGACCACATCCTCGCCGACCTCGTGGCCCCGCACCGGGTCGTCGTGGACGGTCGGGAGGCCGAGGTCGAGTTCGTCGGCGGGCTGCTCGGGCAGTGGGCGGTCTGGGCGGGCACCGCGGTGGCGCTGCTCGACGACGCCCGCCGGGCCCGGGCCGGCGACGACGTGGCGCTGCGCCGGCTGCTCACCCTCGACGGTCACCTGACCGACGCGAACGCGGCCATCTTCGATGCCGCCAACGGCTACCACGGCTGCATCCCCGGCATCCACGAGGTGCTGCGCCGGCAGGGCCTGCTGGCCGGCCGCTGGTGCCTGGACCCGACGGAGGAACTGTCCCCGGGTCAACTGGCCGAACTCGACCGGGTGCACCAGGCCTACCCGCACCTGCGCGACGACGACTTCGTCGCCGAGCACCTGGACGAGTGGCTGGCCTGACGGTGGACGGTCCGGTCCGCGCCCACCGGGGCGCGGACCGGGACCGCGTCACAGGGTCAGGCGGTAGAGGGTCAGCGGGCGTCCGCTGCTGCCGGAGGCGAGGTTGCCGGTCCGCTCGGCCAGACCGGCCAACTCCAGGCGGTGCAGCATCCGCCGGGCGGTGCGCTGCTGGACCTTGAGCTGGTCGGCGACCTCCCGGCTGGTCAGCGGCTCGTCACCGACCGCGGCACGCACCTCCCGCAGCCGCAGCAGGGTGGGCACGGACAGGCCGACCCGCTGGGCGATGATCCCCAGGTTCACCTCCGCCGGCTGCGGCGTCGGCGTGGTCGACTCCAGCACGATGTCGGTCTCGCCGCGCAGCGACAGCACCGCCGTGGTGGGACCCACCCGGCGGGCCCGGCTCAGTGCCCGGCGGGCCAGGTTCTCCGCCTCCGCCGCGCTGCGTCCGAGGCCGAAGCCGATCTGCACGGTGTCGTGCCGGTCGGCGAGGCGGCGCAGCATCGGCAGCGCGGTGAACCCGCCGGTGGCGTCGTGCAGCGGGCCGCGGGTGGTGACGATGAGGTACGTGTCGGGGGCGAACCGCGCGAGCGTGCCGCCGAGCGTGGCCACCTCCTTGAGCAGCCCGTCGTCGCCGTCGGAGAGGTTGGCCAGCCCGAGCGCGATCTGGGCGTCCTCCTGGGCCTGGCTGCCGACGTGCAGCAGGAGCTGGCGCAGCGCGGTGCGCACCGAGTGGTTCGACGGGGCGAGGCGGTACGCCGGCATCTCGTGGTGCAGCACCTCGTACACCGAGCTGATGCAGGTGACGGCGACGTCCGCGCCGGCCCGGCGCTGCCGGCGGTGGAAGGCGACCACGTCGTCGGAGCCGAGCCCGCTGCGGTACGGCAGCGACCGGACCCGGTCCACGGGCAGGTCGGCCTCACCGAAGGTGCCGGCGACGTCGGCGCCGGTGACGGTGTCGATCGACATCCGGGTGACGTCACGCCCCTCACGCAGCAGCCGCACCGCGGCCTGGAGCAGGGTCGCGCCGGTGTAGTCGACGAAGACGGCCGGGCGGTTCAGGGCGTTCGCCTCCCTGGCCAGGGTGTACGGCACGACGCCGGTGAAGAGCCACGCCTCCACCTGGCCGGCGTGGGCCTCCACGATCGCCGGGGCCTGCGACTCGTGGTCGTAGTGCAGCCGCCTGGCGGTGACGCCGGGCTGCTCCTCGCAGGTGACGGCCACGTCGTCGACCAGGTCGTGCGGGCCGACGACCCCGATCTCGATGGTCACCGCTGCCTCCTGTCAGGGTTGCATTGCTCGCAGCACAAGATTACGGTCAGGCCCGGTATTATCGAAACCCTGGGAGGGTGCGTGTTCTTCCCCAGCATGGCCGACGCCAGTGGCCGGACGATCGGCGCGGAGGAGTTGGCCGCGGTCAGCCGGGTGCTCCAGTCGGGCATGCTCAGCTCGGTCTGGGGCACTGAGGTCCGCGCCCTGGAGCGCGAGATGGCCGACCACCATGGAGTGTCGCACGCCGTGGCCGCCAGTTCGGGCACGGCGGCCCTGCACCTGGCGGTCGCGGCCGTCGCGCCGGACCCGGGCGACGAGATCATCACGTCTCCGATCAGCGACTTCGGCACAGTCGCGCCCATTCTCGCGCAGAACGCCGTGCCGGTGTTCGCCGACGTCGATCCGTACACCGGCAATCTGGACCCCGCGGCCGTCGCCGCCGCGATCGGGCCCCGCACCCGGGCGATCCTCGCGGTGCACCTCTTCGGCGCCGCCGCCGACCTGCGCGCGGTCGCCGACTCCGCCGGGGTGCCCCTGATCGAGGACTGCGCCCAGGCGTGGCTCACCCGCTATCCGGACGGCACCCTCGCCGGCACGGCCGGCGCGATCGGCTGCTTCAGCCTCCAGCAGTGGAAGCACATCACCTGCGGTGACGGCGGCCTCGCCGTCACCGACGACGCGACCCTGGCCCGCCGGATGCGGCTCTTCGCCGACAAGGGCTGGCCGCGCGACGAGGCCCGCCGGCACGTCGGTCTCGGCCTGAACTACCGGATGACCGAACTGGCGGGCGCCGTCGCCCGGGCCCAACTGGCGAAGCTTCCCGGGGTGCTGGCCGACCGGCGGCGCACCGCACGGCGGCTGGCTGCGGCGCTCGCCGACCTGCCCGGCGTGCGCCTGCCGGCGGACGTCGACGCGCACGCCTGGTGGCTGTTCCCGATCGTGCTCGACCCGCCGCTGACCAACCACGAGGTGGCCGGCAGGCTCTCCGCCGCCGGGATCCCCGCGCGGGCCGGCTACCTCGACCAGCCGCTGCACTACGCCCCGGCGCTGACCGAGGCCCCCGTCTACGGCACCTCCCGCTTCCCGCTCACCGTGCCGCCCGCCGACCGGCTGCCGACCTACGGACCGGGCGCGTTCCCGGTCGCCGAGCGGCTCGTCGCGCAGACCCTGCTGGTGATCGACTGGAACGAGCGGTACACCGACGCGCACGTCGACGAGATCGCCCGGGCCGTCCGCGCGGCGGTGACACCGTGATCGCGCCGGCCGCCGCCGCGCTGCGCGACCGGCTGCGGTGGCGCCTCGTCGCGGCCACCGCCACCCCGATGGACGCGGACCGGACGGTCGACGCCGAGGTGCTCGACCGTTACCTGCGCGGCCTGGTCGCCGACGGCGCGGACGCCCTCGCCGTCTGCGCCCACACCGGCCGCGGCCCCTACCTCGACGCGGCGACCCGCGACCTGGTCACCCGGCACGCCGTCGGGACCGGGGTGCCGGTGGTCGTCGGCGTGGGCGGCCGGCCGGGGGAACACACCGACGACGTCGCCGCGCAGGCCGCCCGGGCGGCCACCCTCGGTGCGGCCGGCGTCCTGGTGTTCCCCGTCGACGGCGACGCGGTCGCCCACCACGACGTCGTGTGGCGCGCGGCCGGCCTGCCGATGCTCGCCTTCGACCTCTACACCCGGCCGTACTCCGCGTCGAGGCTGGCCGCCCTGCTGGAGCACCCCGGCGTCGCCGGGGTGAAGGTGGCCCGGCTGCACGACGCGCTCGCCTGCCAGGCCGCCCTGGCGACGGCGCACCGGAGCGACCGGCTGGCGGTCACCGGCGAGGACCGGATGTTCGGGCCGTCGCTGATGTGGGGCGCCCAGGCCGCCCTGGTCGGCCTCGCCGCCGCCGCCGTGCCGGTCACCGCCGCGGTCCTGCGGGCGTACGCCGACGGCAGGCACGGCGACTTCGTCGCCGCCTCCGCCCGGCTCGACCGGCTCGCCGAGGTCACCTTCACCGACCCGATGGAGGGGTACGTGCGCCGAATGCTCCAGATCGCCGCCGACGAGGGCCGGATTCCGGCGACCCACGCCGTCGACCCGTACGGCCCGGTGCTGCCCGACGGCGACCGGGACCGGGTGCTCACGGTGGCGAGGCAGCGGTGAGCGGCAACCCGTTCGTGGCGGCCGACCTGCCACCCGTCACCTTCGACGTCGACGTCCTCGTCGGCCGGTACGCCGACCGGCCTGGCCCCTCCGGAGACCCCCGGGCCGTCGCCGCCACCCTCGCCGCGAACGGCATTGCGCGGGCGGCCGTGGCCAGCCTGCGGGGGGCGCTGTTCGACGTGCCCAGCGGCAACGACGAGGCCGCCGCGCTGACCGGCCCCGCCGTGCTGCCGGTCGGCGCGCTCGACCTGCGCGACCCGCTCGGCGCCGAACGGGAGGTCGTCCGGCTGGCCGAGCGCGGTTTCCGGGCCGTGCGGCTCTTCCCCGACGAGCAGCGCGTCGAGCCCGACTTCCCGTCCGTGCGGCACGTCGCCCGCCGGGCCGCCGAGGCCGGTCTGGTCATCCTCACCGGCGGGGACGTCCGCCGGTTCTGGCGACCGCTGCGCGGCGCGACCGTGGTCTTCCTCGACACGCACTTCTACCACCTGGGGGACTTCGTGGTGGCGGCCCGCGACGAGCCCGGCTTCCACACCTCCACCCGGCTGCTCAACTCGCCCGACGCGCTGGAGACCGTCGCCGCGCACGTGGGCGTCGAGCGCCTGCTCTACGGCTCCCGAACCCCGTTCTACGAGCCGGTCGTGCCGCGGCTGCGGCTGGCCCGCGGCGGTCTCGGGCCGACCGAGGTGGCTGCCGTGGCGGGCGGCAACGCGCGCCGGATCCTGGAGGGCCAGGAATGATCATCGATGTGCACGCACACTGGGGACCGTGGTTCTTCAGCATGGACGTCGCGGCGGTCGCCACCAACCTCGCGGTGATGGACCGCTACGGCATCGACCTCGCCGTCGTCTCCGCCACCGAGGCGGTCATCTACGACGTGGCCGCCGGCAACCGGGCGATGGCCCGGGTGCTGGAGACCAACGACCGCCTGCTCGGCTACCTGACGATCAACCCGCGCCGGCTCGACGACGCCGAACGGGACCTGCGCGAACTGCTCCCCACCGGCCGGTTCGTCGGCGTCAAGATCCACACCGACTACACCGCCTCCCCGGCGACCTCCCCGCAGGCGCGGGCGGCGCTGGAGCTCGTCGCCGCGCACGACCTGCCCGCCCTCGTCCACACCTGGGGGCCGAGCCCGCTCGAGCTGGCCCAGGCGGTCGCGGACATCCCCGGGCTGCGGGCCATCGCCGGGCACATGGGCGCCGACGGCTGGCGACACGCCATCGAGGCGGCGAACGCGGTGGACCGGCTCTGGCTGGAGCCCTGCTTCTCGCACACGGAGGCAGGCCGGTTCGCCGCGGTGGCGGCGGCGGTGAACCCACGGCGGCTGCTGTTCGGCACCGACGCCACGCTGATCGACCCGGCCGCGGCCTTCGGGGCGGTGCTCGCCGCCGACCTCGAACCGGAGCTGGCCGAGCGGGTGGCCTGGCGCAACGCGGCCGAGCTGTTCGGCCTCGACGTGTCGTAGGAGCGCGGTCCGCCGTCCGGCGGCACCGGAGGCCGCCGCGCCCACGGCCCGCAGTCGGTGGTGGCTCGCCGAGATCGCACGCTCGAAGGTGCGGGGTCCGCGTACCCGGCCGACGATGTGAATCTCGTGCGTGCCGTGACCGTGGAGGGCGCTGGGATGAAGCCGTTCCGTATCGAGATTCCGCAAGCCGAGATCGACGACCTGCGCCGACGCCTGGCCGACACGCGGTGGCCGCCCGAGCCGGCGACGGACGGCTGGGAACGAGGCGTGCCGCAGTCGTACCTGCGGGAGTTGGCCGACTACTGGCGCTCCGGATACGACTGGCGGGCGGCCGAGGCGTGGCTGAACGAGTATCCCCAGTTCGTCACGGAGATCGACGGCGCCGTGCTGCACTTCCTGCACGTACGGTCCCCGGAACCCGACGCGACGCCGCTCGTCCTCACCCACGGCTGGCCGGGAAGCTTCCTGGAGTACGTCGACCTCATCGGGCCGTTGACCGATCCGCGCGCCCACGGGGGTGACCCCGCGGACGCCTTCCACGTGGTGGTCCCGTCCCTGCCCGGGTACGGCTTCTCCGGTCCGCTCACCGAGACCGGCTGGGGCGTGCCCCGCATCGCCGGGGCGTGGGCCGAGCTGATGAACCGGCTCGGCTACGACCGCTACCTGGCGCAGGGCACCGACTTCGGCTCCTGGGTGACGGTCGCCCTCGCCATGGTCGACGTCGGGAACGCGATGGGGGCGCACGTCAACTTCCTCATCACGCCACCGCCCGGCGACCCCCGCGAGCTGGGCGCGCTCGACGAGGACACCGGCCGGCGCCTCGCCCGGCTGGCCCGGTTCGTGGACGACGAGTCCGGCTACATGAAGATCCAGGCCACTCGCCCCGTGACGCTCTCGTACGCCCTCACCGACTCGCCCGTCGGGCAGCTCGCGTGGATCGTGGAGAAGTTCAAGGAGTGGACCGACTCCGGCAAGAGCCCCGAGGACGCCGTCGACCGGGACCGCCTGCTCACCAACGTGTCGCTCTACTGGTTCACCCGGACCGCGGGCTCCTCCGCCCAGCTCTACCACGAGACGGCGGACATGCTCCCGGTCAGCGCCGCGCCCCGACAGCAGCCCCCGGTGCCGGTGCCGCTCGGGGTGGCGGTCTTCCCGCACGACCCCTCGCAACCCGTCCGGGCCTGGGCCGACCAGGCCTTCCCGAACATCGTGCAGTGGACCGAGTACGACCGCGGCGGTCACTTCCCGGGGCTGGAACAGCCGGGTCTCCTGGTCGACGACATCCGCCGATTCGCCCGGACCCTCGGCAGGGCCTGAGCGCAGGGCCGGTGACCTGCGAGCCGCCCCGGTCCTTCGGGGCGGCGACGCCGGCCTTCGCCGGTCCGACGCCGGCCCGGCCCCGGTGCCGGCGGTGAACTACCCCGTGGGCGACGCGGCGAGCCCGGTGCAGGCGCGCAGGTCCGCGTACTCGCGGAGGATGCGGGTCGCGTCCTGCCCATCCGCGAGCCGGGGCTGGCCGGTGCGCCGGGAGATCAGGGCCGGCACCAGCTCCGTCTCCACGATCTCCGAACCGCGCAGGGTCACCCGGAGCACGCCCGTGTCGTTGCTGTACGCGTCGTCCCGCCACCACACGAAGTTGCCCAGTCCGTACTGGACGAACGTCCTGCCGATCCAGCCGTCGCCGAGCAGCAGGTGGGCGTGGGTGCCGACGACGAGGTCAGCGCCCGCCCGGGCCATCTCGTCGGCGAAGGCGCGCGCCTCGCGGGGCGGGCACGCGTCACCCTCCGTGCCCCAGTGGACGTAGGCGACGACCACGTCGGCCCGCTGCCGCGCGGCTCGCACCGCCGCGACCGCGCGGGGCAGGTCCCGCGTCATCGCGATGCCGGCCCGGTTCTCCGTGGCCCGCCACTCCGACCACAACTCGTCGACCTGGCTGAAGGCGAGGAACGCGATCCGCGTACCGCTGACCCGGGTGATCCACGGCGCGTACGCCGCCGCCGCGTCGGCACCCGCGCCGACGGCCGGCACCCCGGCGGCCCTCGCCGCGTCCACGGTGTCGGCGAGTCCCTCCCGCCCGTAGTCAAGCGTGTGGTTGTTCGCGATCGACACGACGTCGACCCCGGCCGCCTTCACCGCGTCGTACGCGCTCGCCGGTGCCCGGAACAGGAACTGCTTCGGCTCGGCGGTGCCGCGGGTGGTGACCGCGGTCTCCAGGTTGACCATCGTGAGGTCGGCGGCCGACAGCGTCGACGAGATCGGCCCGAACGCGGTCGTCGGGGCGTCCAGCAGTCCCGTCGTACGGCCGGCGAAGTGCACGTCGCCCGCGAAGGCCAACGTGATCTCGGCGGGCCCGGCCTGCGACGAGGGGGCCGCCGCCTCGGCGGAGCGGGCGGGTGCTCCGGCCGGCGGGTCCGGCTCGGCCGGGCACGCGGTCAGTGCCAGGGCCAGGGTCGCCGCCGGCGCGACGAGGAGTCGTGACCACCTCACCTCAGGCAGCGTACGGCGTGCCGCCCGTCGCCGAGCCCTCTTGGCCGAGTTGGTCGGCGCCGTCCTTTCTCGCCGGTAGTTCGGCGCGCGGGTCCGTCGCACGTCGACTCGTCGACGGGCGGGGGGACACCTGACAGGATGTGCCCATGCGGGGCTGGCGGAAGCATGCGTTCGTCGTCGTCTGGGCGGTCCTGTCGGTGACCGCGTGCACGTCGTCACGGGACGCGGGCCATGCTCCCCGACCCTCGCCGGAAGCCACCGCCACGGTCGGCGCCGCCACCGGTGCGCCGGACTCGACACCTGGTGTGCCGGGCCAGGTGTCGTGTGGGGACTCGATCGATGCCGCGCCGCAGCCCCCGGACGGCTACCGGGTCGTCGCGGGGGACGTGGCGGTACCCACCCGGGCGGTTCTCCAGGCGGCGGAGTCGGGGGAGGCTGACCCCGCTGCGCGTCTGTTCGCCAAGTGGGGGCTGGTGGTGCGGTCCGGCGCGGTGGTCGATCTTCGGGTGGCAGCCGGCTGGGAGGACAGGGCGCGCATCGGTTGGGGTCATTCGGTCGTGCCCGTGGTGAGCACGCGCGTGGGCGCCTGCCCGCCGGCCGCCGGTCGGACGCAGTGGCTTGCCTTCGCCGGCGGGACCTGGGTCGCGCAGCCGGGCTGCGTGCCGATGGTGGTCAGTACGGGCGGGCGGCAGGCCCAGGTGCGGCTGGGCATCGGTGTGCCCTGCGACGACGGTCAGGTGCCGAGGCGCTGAGGCCTTCTTGTCGGCGACACGACCGGGCGCGTCGGCGTGGCGACCGGGGATCGGGCTCCCCGGGGCCGCCGCTGGTGCGGTGGCTCCGCTGGCCGTCGGCCGAGCGGGGCCAGCTCGGCTGATCCGGGCCGGCCCCGCTGTCCATCGGCGTGCCGGCCTACTTCTTCGGCAGCGGGAAGCGGGCCAGGTCGGTGCCGTGCATCCCCCAGGTCGCCTTGCCGTTCGGGGTGAAGTGGAACGACGGGTTGTTGTACCAGCCGCGCGGCACGTTGTCGTACAGCGTGCTCGTCGCACCGCCCGGGGCCGTCGGCAGCTCGCTGATGTCGTTGGTCCAGTGCACCCAGGAGAACACCCGGCCGTCGACCCCGTTGAACTGGCCGTACCCGCCGAGATCGCCTTCCATCACGATCGTGCGGGTGTGCAGGTCGTAGGCGAACCAGGCGCCGCGCGGGCGCCGACCCATGGCGTAGAGCAGGTTGCCCACCACGTGCAGGCTCTCGTACGACTGCCAGTCCGGCTTGATCTCCTCTCGCCACAGCAGCCTGCGGGTGACGATGTCCACCGCCGCCACCTGCGCGACCTTGCGGATCGGGCCGGTGGTGCCCTCGCCGTAGGTGTCGCCCGCGATGTAGGCGGTGGTGCCCTGTACCACCACGTCCATCACACTCTGCTCGGGCAGGAACTCGCGGTGCGCCTCGAAGCTGTTGGTGGCAAGGTCGACGAAGGTCAGCGCGCCCGTGTGTTTGGTGGTCTGCGGGCTGGATGCCACGATGAGCTGGTTGCGTCGCCGGTCGACGACGATCCGCTTGGTCCGTAGCTGCTCGTTGCCGAGCAGGCCGAGCACGCTGATCCGGTGGTTGTTCGGGTCGACGGCCACGATCTGGGTGCTCGGGTAGAGGCCTGCGTAGACCACGCCGGCCCTGCCCTCGGCCATCGCCTTGACCTCGCCGTTGATGTCGAACCGGTCGTTGGTGCCGGCCTCGGTGCGGTGCACCGTCATCGCGTAGTGGCCGCCGACCCAGATCGTGCCCCGGGTGTGCCGCATCATCGACTGGATGGTCTCCGGGTAGCCGAATCCCCGGGTGGCGGTCTGCCACACCTGGGCCGCGCCGCCCGGCGTCGCCTTCCACAGGTGCCCCAGCCCGCTGACGCCGAGCAGCGCGCCGCCGGGGAGCGGGGCGAGGAGTTGGTTCTCCACGTCGGCGAGGGGCTGCCCGACCTTGAGCAGGCCGTCGGCGGTCACCTCGTACAGGTTGGTGGTGAGTCGGGTGAGCGCGTAGACCTTGCCGTCGCTGCCGACGGTGACCTGGTCGACGTAGCGGTCCTCGGCGGGGATCTCCCGGGACACCCGGTCGGAGCCGTCCCGGCGGAAGGAGATCAGCTGCCGGCCGCTGGCGACGTAGACGACGCCGTCGGAGACGGCCATGTCGAGGATGCCGACCGGCGACGAGCTGAGGTGCGCGGTCAGGTCGGTTGCCGCGCCGCCGGCCTTCGGCCACGCCAGCAGGGTGCCGGGCGCGGCCGAGCCGCCGTAGACGTACTCGTCGTCGACCGCGACGGCCGCCGCGTACTGGGAGGTGGAGATGCGACCGTACGTCTCGATCGTCGCGTCGGCCAGGCGGATCCGCTTGACGGTGCAGTCCGGGTACGTGCCGATGTAGAGGTGCTCGCCGTGCACGACCATGTCGTAGTACCAGGTGGTGCTGCCCCCGGCCCGGGCCCAGGCCACCAGCTCCCTGGTCTGCGGGTCGAACCGGTAGACGTACGCGCTGCCCGCCGGCCCGATGTAGACGTACCGGCCGTCGGCGGCGAGCTTCTGCCCGCCGTTGCTCGCGATGGCGAGGTCGTCGATGCCGCGCATCTCGCCGGTGTTGACGTCGAACTCGCCCAGCCGCATCTTCCCGTCCGGTGTGTTGAACCGGGAGGTGATGAAGACGCGGTCGTCGATGACGGCGGCGCCGCGGACGGCTGCGGTCAAAGACGCCGGACCGAAACTGGTCGGGGCGAGCGCCTCATCGTCTTGCGCGAACGCCGGGGCTGCGAGCGTCGCCTGGCCAACTGCCAGGGCCGCGCCAGTGATGCAGGTACCGGCCAGGATTGATCGACGGCTGAGGGGCATCGTTGTCTCCGTTCGTCCGCGTCATTACGGTCGGGACCTTAATAACGGTCGAAGTGTGCCGTCAAGGGTTTGCCCCACTCGTCGGATCGACCTCCTGGCGCCCGGCGGGGCAGCCGGAGCGTCAGGAGGTCGACCCGGGCGGCACAGCCGGGACCGGCAGCCTGCCCGGGTTCGGGCATCCGCTGTTCCGCAGGGCGACCCGCGTGGCGCGACGCTGCTCGACCTCGTCGCGGACCTGCCGATCGGGGGCGACCTGCGGCGGGCCGTGGACGACCTGACCGCCACGGCGGCGCGGCAGGGCGCCCTGCCCAACGTCGACTTCGCGCTCGCCGTGCTGGCGCACGCGACCGGCATGGGGCCGGGCGCCGCCGAGGTGGTCTTCGCGGTCGCCCGGACGGCGGGCTGGATCGCGCACGTCAACGAGGAGTACGCCCAGCCGGCCAACCGGTTCCGCTGGAACAGCGGCTACACCGGGCCACCTCCCACCTCGCCGTGAACCCCGGCGCGGCCTGTCCTCGCGGGCCGGGCGGTCAGGTGGCGCGACGGCAGCGGTCAGCGAGGGCGCGGATCGCGTCGACGAGCTCCGGCGGGTCGGTCACGGTGAAGTCCACCCCGACTGACGTGACCATCCAGGCGAGGTCGGCAGCCGAACCGGCGCCGAGGTGCAGCAGACAGGTGTCGTCGTCGACGGGCTCCACGGCGCCCATCCCCGGCCACACCAGGTCGGCCACCGTCGCGGCCGGCCCGTGCACGGTGACTGTCGCCCGTACGGCCCAGGGGCCGGTGGCCAGCTGCCGCGACAGGTACGCGGTCACGTCGCCGTCGGGTGGCTCCCTCGGGGCGAAGCGTGGCCCGTTCGGGGTGCGGGCGCGCAGCCGGTCCACGCGGAACGTGCGCCAGTCGTCCCGGTCGGTGTCCCAGGCGACGAGATACCAGTGCCGGCCCCAGTTGACCAGGGTGTGCGGCTCGACGTCGCGTACCGTCGCGACGCCCTGGTGGTTGGTGTAGTCGAACCGCAGGCGCTCGCGGCGCGCCGTGGCCTCCGAGATGGCGAGCAGCACGTTCGGCTCGACCCCCGGGCCTCCGTCGGCGACCCGGACGGTGGCCTGTTGCAGGGTGGTGACCCGGTGACGCAGGCGGGACGGCAGCACCCGTTCCAGCTTGGCCAGCGCGCGCAGCGCGGTCTCCTCGATGCCGGTCACCGAGCTGGCCGTGGCGGTGCGCAGGCCGATGGCGACCGCGACCGCCTCGTCGTCGTCGAGCAGCAGCGGCGGCAGGGCGCCGCCGGCACCCAGCCGATATCCGGAGAGCCCCCGGGCGGCGTGCACCGGATAGCCCAGCTCGCGCAGCCGGTCCACGTCCCGGCGCACGGTGCGGGTGGTCACCCCGAGCCGGTCGGCGAGGTCGGCGCCGGACCGGTCCCGGTGCGTCTGCAACAACGACAGCAGCTTCAGCAGGCGGGCCGAGGTCTCCGACATGGGTACCAGGATGCCAGGCAGGTTAGGAACGTTACTGACCTAACCGGCTCCTAGCGTGATGGTCGTGACGAATTCCGATTCCGCGATCCGCCCCTTCCGCATCGCCATCCCGCAGGAACAATGGGACGACCTGACCGCCCGGCTGGCGAACACCCGCTGGCCGGTGCTGCCCGACGTCGGCTGGAGCCGCGGCGTGCCCGTGGCGTACCTGAAGGATCTGGCCGAGCACTGGCGCACCGGCTACGACTGGCGGGCCCACGAGGCGGAGCTGAACAGGATCCCGCAGTTCGTCACCGGGATCGACGGGCAGCGCGTCCACTTCCTGCACGTACGCTCGCCCGAGCCGGACGCGACGCCGCTGATGCTCCTGCACGGGTGGCCGGGCTCGATCCTGGAGTTCCTCGATGTCATCGGCCCGCTGACCGACCCGCGCGCACACGGCGGCGACCCGGCCGACGCGTTCCACCTCGTCGTCCCGTCCCTGCCCGGGTTCGGGTTCTCCACGCCGCTGGCCGGGCCGGGCTGGGGGAGCGAGACGATGGCCACGGCTATGGTGCGGCTGATGAGCCGGCTCGGCTACGAGCGCTACGGGGTGCAGGGCGGGGACACCGGCTCCTACGTCGCCCCGGCCATGGGCCGACAGGCCCCGGAGCACGTGCTCGGGGTCCACGTCAACGCGCTGGTCACCTACCCGATCGGCGTCGAGGGCGAACTCGACGGGCTCACCGACGCCGAGCAGCGGCGCCTGGCGGCGATGGAGAGCTACAACGACGGCTACCTGCAGATCCAGGCCAAGTCGCCGCACACGTTGGCGTACGGGCTGCACGACTCGCCGACCGGGCAGCTCGCCTGGATCGTCGAGATGTTCCACCGCCTGACCGATCGCCCCGCCGACGAGCCCCTCGACACCGTGGTCGACTCCGACCGGCTGCTGACCAACGTCAGCCTCTACTGGCTGGCGGGGGCGGGCGGATCGGCCGCGCAGGTCTACTACGAGGACATCACCGCGAACGCGTGGAGCGCCGGGGCGGGCGAGTGGGGAGACACCGGCGCGGACGGCGACGCCGCCGGCTGGGCGGCCCCCGCCGGCACGGTGCCCACCGGCGTGCTGGTGTCGACCGCGAAGGACGTCACGATCCGGCGGTTCGCCGAGCGCGAGCACCACGTGGTGCACTGGACGGAGTACGACCGGGGCGGGCATTTCTTCGCCCTGGAACAGCCCCGGCTGTTCACCGAGGACGTGCGCGACTTCTTCCGGAAGGTTCGCTGAGATGGACGCCCGCCGGCAGGATGCGTCTGCGAGGACGGAGGTGCTCGGCCGGCGGGCCCTCAACCGGTCCACGCTGCACCGGCAGCAGCTGCTGCGACGCGGCACGGACGGGGTGGTCGAGACGGTCGAGCGGATCGGCGGCCTCAACGCCCAGCAGCCGAACGACCCCTACCTCGCCCTCCACTCGCGGCTGGCCGGATTCGAGCTCGGCGACCTGACCCGGGCCGTCGAGGACGGCCGCCTGGTGCGCTCGTGCCTGCTGCGCGCCACCCAGCACCTGACGAGCTCCGGCGACTTCCGGTGGCTACGTTCGGTGCTGGACCCGATGCTGGCCCGGGTGCAGCGCAACACGTTCGGTCGGCGTACCGCCGGTGTCGACCTGGCCGAGCTCGTCGCCGACGCTCGGGCGATCCTGGCCGGCCGCACCCTGACCCGCGCCGAGCTCGGCCGGCGACTCGCCGAACGTCGCCCGGACGCCGACCGCACCGCGCTCGCGTGGTCCGCGCAGTACCTGCTCCCGTTGCTGCACCCCGCCCCGAGCGGCACCTGGGACACGCGTGGCGCGACCCCGCTCGTCCTGGCCCAGGAGCACCTCGGCCCGCTGGAGCGCCCCGACCCCCGGCGGCTGGTGTCGCGGTATCTGGCCGCGTTCGGGCCCGCGACGACCGCGGACCTGCGGGCCTGGTCGGGTGTCAGCGGGCTGCCGCAGGTCGTCGCCGGCATGGCCGGCGAGCTGCGCGGCTTCCGCGACGAATCGGGCCGCCGGCTGTACGACCTTCCCGATGCGCCCCGGCCCGACCCGGACACGCCGGCGCCCGTACGGCTGCTCGCCGGCTTCGACAACCTCCTGCTCGCGTACGCCGACCGGACCCGGATCATGACCGACGAGATCCGGCGCCGGGTGTGCGTGGGCGACCTGATCATGCCCACCGTGCTGGTCGACGGGGTCGTGGCCGGCACCTGGGAGCTGGACCGCGGCGCCGGGCTTGTCACCGTCGTGCCCTTCGCCCGGCTGCGACCGAACGACGCGGACGCGGTCACCGCCGAGGCGCACCGGGTGCTCCGGCTCGCCGCACCCGACACGACGCCGTACGAGGTGCGGATCGGGCCGGCCTGACCCGTGCGGGCGGCGGCCCGTCTAGAGCCGGTGCCTGACCCAGACGTTGGGCTCGACGTAGACGGCGTGGTCGTGCGTCACGTCGCAATGCACCGGCACGAGGGCCCCCGGCACGTGGACCGGCCCGCTGGTGTCGAACGGGAGGCCCGTCCAGCGACGCCAGTCCGCGAGGGTTCCGGTGATCGTCATCGACCGGGCGGCGACGCGCTCGATGCGTCCACCCGCGCGGACGTGCACCCGCAGCCACGGGTCGACCGGCAGGCCGTCCTCGCGGACCTGCGCCGCGTACCGCGTCATCGGCAGCTCGGGCCGGGTGTGCTTGCCGCTCGGGCGGACCGGCGCGACCAGCGTGTCGTAGCCCAGTTTCGCGACAGCCTCCCGCATGGCGGCGAGCATCAGGGCGGACAGCCCGGTGCCGCGCCGGTCGGGCCGGACACAGATCTCCAGCGCCGAGACCATGTTGGTGGCGGCGCCGGTGAGGCGGTTGACGGTGGCCCGCTGGATCGCCCGGTTCCAGCCACCGTCGGGAAGCTCCGGCTCCGTCCAACGCAACGGCACCGCGTACGCCCGGGCGACCACGCGCCCGGGATCGCCGGAGTCGACGGCCGCGAACACGAACTCGGGATACAGGTCGTGGGCGACGGTGTAGTAGACCGTACCCATCGGGTCCCACAGCATGAACGGCGGCCACGCCCCGTCGAAGTCCTCGTCGAGCGGAGCGGCGAGGTCGGGACGGTCGGCCAGGCTGACGATGTCGAGGGTCACGGCGGAAACGTAGGGGTTCGGTCGGTCACACGCACGCCATTTTCTGGGGCCTGTGGGCCGGGTCACGGGGGCCCTGATCGCCGAGACGGCGCCGCGACGAGGCCACCCGGGCTCCGGGAACTGGCCGGTACGCCGACGTTCGGACTATGGTGACGCCGTGATCGCCCCCGGCCCCTCCTGGCAGCCCCGCACCGCTGTTGAGCAGGGCATTCCCTCCCAGCCGCGGACGGCTGCGGGGGTCGGGGCGCGGACCCACCGCGCCGCGGGCGTGGTCACCCGTCGTGTCGTCGCCTGCCCGCGCCCGCCGGGGCGCCGTCGCGCCGATCGTCGAGCCGCCGACCCGGCGGGTGCCGCTCCGGCGCCGCCCGCCGCCACCCGGCCGAGATCCACGGGACCGGCACCGGCGGGCGGAGCGCACCAGCGCTCCGCCCCTTCTTTTCGTTGCGAGCAGGGAGAAGAACCGATCGTGTACGTCGTGAACAGGCAGAACGAGCTGGGTGTGCTGCGGATCGTCCTGGAGGAGCAGTACGAGCGGCACAGCACCCAGCTGGCGCTGCTGGACCGGCAGGCCCGCCGGATGCGTTCCGACGGCGGCGATCTCGGGGCCGCCTCCGCGTTGACCGCCGCCACCCGACGGGCGCTGGGTGACATCGCCCGGGCGCTGCACTATCTGGAACAGGGCCACTACGGCAGCTGCGAAGGGTGCGACCGCGACATCCCGATCGAAGAACTGGCGCACCGCCCGGCGACCCGGTTCTGCGTCACCTGCCAGCCCGCGGCTTTTCCGCGCGCCGCCCACAGCCGGCGCACGACGCCCACCACCGGCGGCGCCCCGCGCGAGGGCATGTGGCCGAAGGCCGGAGCACCCTCACGAAGCGATCGCTGTCGCCACCGGACCGGCCCCGCGGCGTAGGTGCCCGGGACACCGCGATCACGCGTGGCGCGCCGGCCGTCGGGCCGGATCGGTGACCGGCGCCGTCCGCGGCCTCTGGTCCGAGGTGGGCTCGGGCCAGAAGCCGCGGGTCGTTCCGCGGGCGGTGCCCGTCAGCGCAGCGGGTCGAAGGGGCGCAGCTGCACGGGCTGCCCGCCGCCGGTGATCTGCGCGGCGAGCAGCTCGCCGGTGAGCGGGCCGAGGGTGATGCCCCACATGCCGTGGCCGCCGGCGGCGAAGACGCGCGGTGACCTGGTCCGGCCGATCAGGGGAAGCCCGTCGGGGGTGCAGGGCCGGGAGCCGACCCACTCGTCGGTGCGGGCATCCAGGTCGGCGCCCCGCAGCAGCGGTCGCGCGGCCTCGGCGATGGCCGAGATGCGGCGCCGGTCCAGCGGCGCCTCGGCGCTGCGGAACTCCATCATCCCGGCGACGCGCAGCCGGTCGCCCAGCGGCGTGCAGGCCACCCGCTGCGCGGGGAAGTAGACCGGACCGGACGGCAGGTGCTCGATCGCGACGCTGAAGCTGTATCCGCGGCCGGCCTGCACGATGGTCCGGACGCCGAACCGCCGGGCCAGTTGACCGAGCCAGGTGCCGGTCGCCAGCACCACCGCGTCGTAGCGCTCGTCGGTGCCCTTGGCGGTCACCACCCGGACGCCGGTTCCCTCGTCGCGGACGTCCACGACGTCCACCCCGTCCACGATCGCCCCGCCCCGCGCCCGGACGGAGTCGGCCAGCGCGTGCACGTACTGCCCCGGGTTGATGTAGCGCTGGTCGTGCAGGCGGATGGCGGCACCGACGGTGTCCGACAGCGAGGGCTCCACCTCGCGTGCCTCGGCCCCGGTCAGGACGTCGAACTCGATTCCCTGGCCCGCGGCGTGGATGTGCGCCAGCTCGTCGAGCAGGACCGAGCGTTCGGCCTCGGTCCGGTACGCCGCCATGAACGACTTCGCCTCGTGCGTCGGCGCCGCGACCCCGCCGGCCGCCAGCGTGTCGAACGCCTCCAGAGCCTGCCGGTTCATCGGGATGAAGGCCCGCATCGCGGTCTGCCACTTCGACGGCGTGCTGTGTCGCGCGAAGCCCACCAGGAAGCGCAGCAGCCGGGGATCCGCACGCGGCGGCACGTAGACCGGCGAGGACGGGCTCAGCACGGCGCGCACCCCGTAGCGCAGCACCGCCGGCTCCGGCAGGGGAGTGGTGATGCCGGGGGTGAGCCAGCCCGCGTTGCCCCACGACGCGCCCGCCGCGACCCCCGTACGGTCGAGCACGGTGACCCGGACCCCCCGTTCCTGCAGGAACCAGGCGGTGGCCAGCCCGACCATCCCCGCGCCGACGACGGCGACGTGCTGGGGGGCGGGCACTGACTCGACGGGGGACATGTCTTCTTCTCCTTCAGGGGCAACCGGGATCGGCCAATCCTGTCCCCGCCAGGCCGGGAGGTCATTGTTCTCCCCGGCCAAGGATTTCCCTGGTGGTTGGCCGGAGCGGACAAGGCCGAGGCACAATCACGTCATGCTCACCGTGGCTGGCGTCGTGGAGGCGGCCGGCGCCGCCTTGCTCAAGATCGTCGTCCCCGCCGACGAGGCGGAGGTCCGCGACGTGACCCTCGCCGAACTCGACGATGCCACGACCGGCCAGAGCGGCGACCTCGTCCTCGGTGTGGGCATCTCGACACCGGAGCAGGCACTCACCGTCGTCGCCCGCTGCCGGGAGGCGGGCGCCGCCGGCCTCGTCCTCAAGCCGCCGCTGGCCGTGCACCCCGACGTGACGTCGGCCGCCGCCGAACGGCGCCTGACCCTGGTCGAGCTGCAGAGCCACGGCTCCTGGGCCCAGCTCGTCTGGCTGCTCCGCGGGGTGATCGACCGGGCCGTCGCGCCGGGCTCGCCGGAGACCGGGGAGCCCGGCGTGTACGACGAACTGTTCGCCCTCGCCGACGCGACCGCCGCGGTCGTCGACGCGCCGGTGACGATCGAGGACGCCCAGTCGCGGGTGCTCGCCTACTCGTCGCGGCAGGATCGTGCCGATCCGGCCCGCGTGTCGACGATCGTCGGACGCCGTGCCCCCGGCAACGTGATCGCCCACTTCCGTTCCCGTGGCGTCTTCCGCAAGCTCGCGACGGGCAGCGAGCTGATCTTCGTACCGCAGGGCCCGGACGGCACGTTGCCCCGGCTCATCATTCCGATCCGTGCCGGAGGCGAGCTGCTCGGCTCGATCTGGGCCGTCGTCGAGGGCCGGGTGCCGGACGGGCGGTTGCGCGATCTCCAGGGCACGGCGTCCGTGCTGGCCCTGCACCTGCTCCGCCTGCGCGTGCAGGCCGACGTCGCACGCCGGGTGTCGGCCGACCGCCTGCGGGCCGCCCTGCGGGCCCCCGGCAGGATCGGTCGGGAGGAGTTGGCCCTCCCCGAGGGGCCGTGGCGGGTCGTCGCGCTCGGCGGCACGGGGGAGATGGTCGACAACGTCGCCCTCTGGGAGTCGATCGCCCGCCGGCACGGCTGGCGCCAGCCGCTGCTCGCGGACGTCGGAGACGTCCTGTTCGCCGTCCTGGTCGACGAGGGCGGGTCGCCCGGGTCCCGGCGGTGGATGGAGAAGCTGATCCACGACGTCGCCGCGCACGACCCCGGGCTGCACGCCGCGTCCGGCGGGGTCGCCCGTGACCTGACGGACCTGCCGCGCTCGCGCGCCGAGGCGGCGGAGCTGCTCGCGTTGCGCGGTCCAACCGGGCAGCGGGGCCCGATGCTGCGGTTCGAGGACCAGTGGGCGGAGGTGGTCGTGCACCGGGTGGTCGGCGCGGTGCCCGGCGCCGACCTGCTGGTCGGTGGGCCGCTGCCCGATCTCGTGGCCCACGACCGGGAGCACGGCACCGACTACGTCGCCACGGTCGCCGCCTGGCTCGACCAGCAGGGCGACCCGAAGAGGGCCGCCCGGCAGTTGCACGTGCATCCCAACACGCTGCGGTATCGGCTGCGCCGGCTCACCGAGGTCGTCGCCGTCGATCTCGAGTCGCCGCGTACGCGGCTGGCGTTGCAGATCCAGCTCGCGGCGTTGGACCCCGTGCGGACCGCGCCCCGCCCGCCCGGGTAGGGACGCCGGTCGGCCGTGCCGGGGTCATCGCGGGGCCGGACCTCGCGTCGCTCAGGCGAGGCGGTGGTCGAGGGCGGTGTGGCGGCGCCCGGCGCCGACGGTACGGACGGCGGCGGCCAGGGCACGGCGGGACCCGACCAGGACGACCAGCTTCTTGGCCCGGGTGACGGCCGTGTAGAGCAGGTTGCGTTGCAGCATCATCCAGGCGCTCGTGGTCAGCGGAATGACGACGGCGGGGTACTCGGAGCCCTGCGAACGGTGGATGGTCATGGCGTACGCGTGGGCGAGTTCGTCGAGTTCGTCGAAGTCGTAGTCGATGTTCTCGTCCTCGTCGGTGCGTACGGTCAGGCTCTGCTCCTCGGTGCTGAGGGCGGTGACGATGCCGACGGTGCCGTTGAAGACGCCGGCCTGGCCCTTGTCGTAGTTGTTGCGGATCTGGGTGACCTTGTCGCCGACGCGGAACACCCGCCCACCCAGGCGGCGCTCGGGTTGCCCGTCACGTGCCGGGGTGAGCCGCTGCTGGAGCAGCGTGTTCAGGGCCGCCGCGCCGGCGGGGCCGCGGTGCATGGGGGCGAGGACCTGGACGTCGCGGCGCGGGTCGAGGCCGAAGCGGGCGGGGACCCGGGTGCAGGCGACGTCGACGGTCAGGGCGGCGGTGGCCTCGGTGTCGTCGCTGGCGAACAGGAAGAAGTCGCTGAGGCCCTGGAACAGGGGCGACCTGCCGGCGTTGATGCGGTGGGCGTTGGTGACGACCCCGGACTCCGCAGCCTGGCGGAAGACCTGCGTCAGCCGGACCCGGGGGATGGCCGGGGCGGCGAGCAGGTCCCGCAGGACCTCGCCGGCACCGACGGAGGGAAGCTGGTCGACGTCGCCGACGAGCAGCAGGTGCGCGCCGGGCGGTACGGCCTTGACGAGCTTGTTCGCGAGGATGAGGTCGAGCATGGAGGCCTCGTCGACGACGAGGAGGTCGACGTCGAGGGGGTTGTCCCGGTCGTGGCTGGCGTCTCCGCCGGGGCGTAGCTGCAACAGCCGGTGCACCGTGGCCGCCGGATGCCCGGTCAGCTCCGACAGCCGTTTCGCGGCGCGGCCCGTCGGCGCGACGAGGGTGACCTTGGCCCGCTTCGCGGCGGCGAGTTCGACGATCGAGCGGACGGTGAAGCTCTTGCCGCAGCCGGGACCACCGGTCAGCACGGCGACCCTGGAGGTGAGGGCGAGGCGGACCGCCTGTTCCTGCTCGGGGGCGAGGTCGGTGCCGGTACGGGCCTTCAGCCAGGCCAACGCCCGGCCCCAGTCGACGTCGGCGAAGTGGGGCAGCCGGTCGGCGCGGTCGCGCAGCAGCCGCAGCAGGGAGCCGGCCAGGGACTGCTCGGCGCGGTGGAACGGCACCAGGTAGACCGCCGCCGTCGGCTCGCCGTCCGGTCCGGGCAGCGTCTCGCGCACCACGCCCTCCTCGCCGACGAGTTCGTCGAGGCAGGCGGTGACGAGGTCGCCCGCCACGTCGAGGATCTTGGTGGCGTCGGCGACCAGTTGCGAGTCGGGCAGGTAGCAGTGCCCGCTGTCGGTGGCCTCGGAGAGGGTGTACTGGAGGCCCGCCTTGACCCGCTGCGGGCTGTCGTGCGGGATGCCGACGGCCTGGGCGATGGTGTCCGCGGTCTTGAACCCGATGCCCCACACGTCGGCCGCCAGCCGGTACGGCTCGTCGCGGACCACGGTGATGGAGGCCTCGCCGTACTGCTTGTAGATCCGTACGGCCAGGGAGGTGGACACGCCGACGCCCTGGAGGAAGACCATCACCTCCTTGATGGCCTTCTGCTCCTCCCACGCCGCGGTGATCTTCGCGGTGCGTTTCGGCCCCAGGCCGGGCACCTCGACCAAGCGGGCGGGCTCCTCCTCGATGACCCGAAGGGTGTCGAGTCCGAAGTGGGCGACGATCCGCTCGGCGAACACCGGACCGATGCCCTTGACCAGCCCGGAACCGAGGTACCGGCGGAGACCCTGGATCGTGGCCGGCAGGACCGTGCGGTACGAGTGCACCTCGAACTGCCGGCCGTACTGCGGATGCGACGACCACCACCCGGACAGCCGCAGGCTCTCCCCGGGTTGGGCTCCCAGCAGTGCGCCGACCACCGTGAGCAGGTCGGTGCCGCGGTCGGTGGACACCCGGGCGACGGTGTAGCCGGTCTCCTCGTTGACGTAGGTCAACCGCTCGAGTACCGCGTCCAGCACGGCCGACGGCGGGCGGGTGGGGGCAGTCACCCGCCCATACTGCCCTCTGCCGATGCGGGGGTGCCGTCGGCCCGGGCTCTGGCCGGCGCGGTCGGCTGACCGCCCCCTCAAAGCGGCCGTCCGGCGGCGGATTCCTTCGGACGCGGAACTGCCCAAGTCAGGCAGCCGTCATGACCCGCTGACCTTCGGCTGTTGGTGGTCCGTCAGCCGGAACCCGACGCCGCGCACCGCGTCGATGGCCACACCGGTGCCGAGCTCGTGGAGCTTACGGCGCAGCCGCTTCACCAGGGACTGCACGTCCGCCCTGCGTTCCCGCCCCTCGTCGCGCCAGACCGAGCGGTGCAGCTCCGCATAGCTCCACACCCGGACGGGCTCGGTGGTCAGGCAGGCCAGCAGGTCGTGCTCGAGCCGGGTCAGGCCGATCTCGCGGCCCCGGCTGCGGGCCGTCGAACGGGCCGAGTCGATCAGCAGCGTGTCGTCGTCGCCGGCGGTGGGCGTGCCGACGGTCCCCGCCGCGGCGGGCTCCGGGGCAAGTCGCGGCGGGGCCGCGATCAGCCTGCGCAGCTCGTCGAGGTCGGCGACCAGCAGCAGCGGCGCGACGCCGTCCAGGCGTTCCGCGAGTCGGATCCGTTCGGCCGGTGACGGCGTCACCGCGATCACCAGCGGAAACGGTTCGTCGGTCGGCTCTGGTCCGCCCGACGTCGTGCTTTCGTCGCGTGCCCCCACAGCACCCACCCGGAAACTAGGGACAGCTTCTGCCCATTCTCGTCAGGACCGTGACAATCATTGGCAAGCTCTCCGATCGCTGGCCAACGGTTAGTGACAAATTGCTTACGGCAAGTTCTTGATCGTCCTTTCTTGTCGATCATAGTGTCCAGACGGGCAGCCGGCGCGACCCGCGCGGTGCCTGGGGGGCATGCAGGGGTCGATTCCGGTTCAACCGAACGGAGACGAGTTCCTGCACCCTCCACCATGGCTCGTTCCACTCTGGGTCGTTCTGGAGGTGGCACCACCGATGTTCACACGTCCACCCACGAGGCGCTTGGCAAGGTCTCTGATCAGCGCCGGTGCGGCGCTGGTCCTCGCCGCGACAGGCCTGGCCGCGACCGGTACAGGCGCACAGGCCGCTCCGTCCGACAAGATCCGGCCGGAGCTCACCAAGGAACTCCAGGGCAAGACCGAGGGCGACTTCTGGATCCGCTTCAAGGACCGGGCGGATCTCGGCAAGGCCGCCGCGATCAAGGACTGGGCCAAGCGTGGCACCGCCGTCGCCGACGCGCTGAAGAAGACCGCCGCCGGCAGCCAGGCCAAGATCCGCGCTGAGCTCGACAGCTCGGGGACGAAGTACCAGACCTTCTGGGCGTCCAACGCGATCAGGGTCAGCGGCGGCTCCCTGGCGATGGCGCAGAGCTTCGCCGCGCACGCCGAGGTCGAGGGCCTGTACGCCCCGATCGCGTACGAGGTGCCCGAAGTCACCAAGGGCACCGACGAGAAGACGGTGAACGCCCTCGAATGGGGCATCGCGAACATCAACGCCGACGACGTCTGGTCCCAGTACGGCGTCAAGGGCGCCGGCATCACGGTGGCGAACATCGACACCGGGGTCCAGTTCAACCACCCGGCGCTGGTGAACTCCTACCGGGGCAACAACGGCGACGGCACGTTCGACCACAACTACAACTGGTTCGACGCCGCCGGGACCTGCGCCACCGCGCCCTGTGACACCAACGGCCACGGCACGCACACCATGGGCACGATGGCCGGCTCCGACGGCGCGAACCAGATCGGTGTCGCCCCCGAGGTCCGGTGGATCGCGGCGAACGGCTGCTGCCCCAGTGACGCGGCGCTGGTCACCTCCGGCGAGTGGATGCTCGAGCCGACCGACCTCAACGGTCAGAACCCGGACGCCAGCAAGCGGCCGAACATCATCAACAACTCGTGGGGGACGCGGCTGCCCTCCAACGACCCGTTCATGGAGGACGTGACGCTGGCCTGGGCCGCGTCGGGCATCTTCGGCGTCTGGTCCAACGGCAACAGCGGATCGGCGTGCCAGACCAGCGGCTCCCCGGGCAGCCTGGTCAGCAACTACTCGGCCGGTGCCTACGACGTCAACAACAACATCGCCAGCTTCTCCGCCCGAGGCGCCGGCCAGAACGGCGAGATCAAGCCCAACATCGCGGCGCCCGGCGTGAACGTCCGGTCGAGCATTCCGGGCAGCGGCTACGCCAGCTACAACGGCACCTCGATGGCCGCCCCGCACCTCGCGGGCGCGATCGCGCTGCTGTGGTCCGCCGCACCGGCGCTGGCCGGCGACGTCACCGCGACCCGGGCACTGCTCGACAACTCGGCGATCGACAAGGCCGACGCCCAGTGCGGCGGCACCGCCGACGACAACAACGTCTTCGGCGAGGGCCGGCTCGACGCGCTCGCGCTGCTCAGCGCCGCCCCGATCGGCGACACCGGCACCCTGGCCGGCAAGGTCACGGACGCGGCCACCGGCGGCCCGATCGCCGGCGCCACGGTGACCCTGACCGGCCCGGCTGACCGCGAGCTGGTCACCGGGGCCGACGGGACGTACTCGTCCCTGCTTCCGGTCGGCGACTACCAGGTCGCCGTGGCGGCGTTCGGCTACCAGGCCAAGACCACGCCGGCGGCGGTCGCCCGCAACGCGACCACGACGGTCGACGTGGCGCTGGCGGCGGTGCCGAGCGTCACCGTCAGCGGATCCGTCACCGACGGCTCCGGGCACGGCTGGCCGCTCTACGCGAAGGTGACCGTGGAGGGCCCCTCGGGCGTGTCCGACTACACCACGCCCGTCAACGGCCGCTACAGCCTCAAGCTGCCGGCCGGGAGCACGTACAACCTGAAGGTCGAGTCGCAGTACCCGGGCTACCAGACGGTGACCAAGCAGGTCGTGGTCGGCACGGGCAACGCCACGGCGAACGTGGCCGTGCCGGTGCAGACCAACGCCTGCACGACCGCGCCCGGCTACACGTTCGGATCGGACGGTGAGTACGAGACCTTCGACGGCAGCACCGTGCCGGCCGGCTGGTCCGTGGTGGACCACGCGGCCAGCGGCCAGGTCTGGAAGTTCACGGACGACGGCGCCCGCGGCAACCTGACCGGTGGCACCGGCAACTTCGCGATCATCGACAGCGACGAGTACGGCTCCGGTGGGAAGCAGGACACCTCCCTCGTCAGCCCCGTCGTCGACCTGACGGGCGTCGCGGCGCCGGTGATCCGGTTCAACCAGGACTACAACTGGCTGGGCAGCGACCGCGCCGACGTCGACCTCAGCCTCGACGGCGGGACCACGTGGACCAACGTGCTCCGGCAGGCGGCCGACGTCCGCGGTCCGAAGGTGACCGAGGTCGCGATCCCGCAGGCCGCCGGCCAGGCCCAGGCCCGGGTCCGGTTCCGCTACTACGACGCCTCGTACGAGTGGTGGTGGGCGGTCGACAACGTGCTGATCGGCAGCCAGCTCGTCTGCCAGCCGATCGACGGCGGCCTGGTGCTCGGCCACGTCCGCGACAAGAACGACAACGGCTACGTCAACGGCGCCACCGTCACCAGCGACGACCGGCCGACCGAGAAGGCCACCACCGTGGCGACCCCGGACGACCCGGGGCTGGCCGACGGCTTCTACTGGCTGTTCTCGTCGCTGACGGACACCCACAAGTTCACCGCCCGGGCCGGCAACTACGTCAGCCAGAGCAAGCAGGTCAACGTCCAGGCCGACTGGGCGACCGCGACGAACTTCCAGCTCGCGGCCGGGCGCCTGTCGATCAAGCCGGCGCAGGTCACCGGTACGGTCCGGATGCCCACCGGCAAGGTCACCAAGGCGTTCACGGTGACCAACACCGGCGGCGCCCCGGTCGAGGTCGAGTTCAGTGAGCGCGACGGCGGGTTCGAGCTGCTCCGGGCCGACGGGTCCCGGATGGGCAAGCAGGAGGTGCTCGGCTCCCGCGGCGCGCCAGAGCAGCGGCTCGAGGTCCCGACCTCGTTCGCCGCGAAGACGTCCGGCAAGTCGACGGCGGCGGCGTCGCCCGAGGTGGGTCCGCAGGCCGACCCCTGGACCGACATCGCCGACTACCCGGCGGTCGTGATGGACAACCGGGTGGTGAACCTGGGCGGCAAGGTGTACTCGATCGCCGGCGGCACCGGCTCGGTGTCCAGCGCGAAGAACTACGCCTACGACCCGATCGCGCAGACCTGGGCGCCGATCGCCGATCTGCCCGGCGCGCGTACCGCCATGACGGTGGGCGTCGTGGACGGGAAGATCATCGCGACCGGTGGCTGGGCGGCGGCCGGCCCCGACGGCACCACCTGGTCGTACGACCCGGCGGCCAACACCTGGACGGAGAAGGCCGACAACCCCGCGCCGCGCTCCGCCGCCGGTCAGGCGGTCGTGGGCGGCAAGCTGTACGCCATCGGTGGCTGCACCACGTCGTCCTGCACGCCGATGTCGAACGACGTCGTGCGGTACGACCCGGCCAGCGACAGCTGGGAGACCATGGCCGACTACCCGAAGTCGGTGGCCTTCGCCTCCTGCGGCGGGATCGACGGCATCGTCTACTGCACCGGAGGCAACGACGGCTCCGCGGCGCAGAAGGCCAGCTACGCCTTCGATCCGGGTGCCAACACCTGGACCGCCATCGCCGACGCGCCGGCCGACAACTGGGCCAGCTCGTTCGCCGTGGCCAACGGCAAGTTCCTCGTGGTCGGTGGCTCGCAGGGCGGCGCCATCACCAACGCAGGCTTCGCCTACGACCCGGCGACCAGCTCGTGGTCCAGCCTGCCGAACGCCAACACGGCGCGGTACCGCGGTGGCGCGGCGTGCGGCTTCTACAAGGTCGGTGGCTCGTCCGGCGGCTTCACCGCGACCCCCGACAGCGAGGCGCTGCCCGGGTTCGAGGAGTGCGCCGTCAGCACCGCCGACGTCAGCTGGATGACGATCGACAAGACGGCGGCCACCCTGGCGCCGGGCCAGGCTGTCACGGTCAACGTCGGCATGACGGCGAGCGTGGACCAGCCCGGCACCTACTCCGCCTCGGTCGCCATCAAGGAGAACACCCCGTACACGGTGGAGCCCGTGGCGGTGACGATGAACGTGCTGCAGCCGACGACGTGGGGCAAGCTGATGGGCACGGTCACCGGGACGAGCTGTCAGGGTGCCAGCTCGCCGATCTCCGGGGCCATCGTCCAGGTCGACTCGTGGGCGATGTCCTTCACCTTCGCCACCGACGCCGAGGGCAAGTACGCCTACTGGATGGACCGTCGGAACAACCCGTTGACGATGATCGTCGCCAAGGACGGCTGGAAGCCCCAGACCCGTCAGGCGAGGATCAACACCGCCACCCCCACGGTGGAGGACTTCGCGTTGTCTCCCGTGCGCTGCTGACACCAAGCGTCAACTGACAGGTACGGCCCGCCTGGTCTCCGACCAGGCGGGCCGTACCGCGTCCTAAGGACGATCAAAGAGGCAACGGGCACAGGGCCGCGGCCCTGTGCCGCCGGTCAGACGCTGTGGTGCCGGTGGGACTGCGGTGCTGCCCGTCAGAGCGGCGCGAGGCGGAAGCCGACCCCGCGGACCGCGTGGATCGTCGCCGAGGCGTCCAGCCGGGCCAGCTTGTGCCGCACCCTCCGCACGACCGAGTGCATGTCGGAGCCGCGGCCGAGGTGCACGTTGCCCCAGACCTCGAGGTGCAGCCGCTCGTAGGTCCAGACCTGGCCGGGCGCGCCGACCAGGCACCGCAGGAAGTCGTGCTCCAGCCGGGTCAGCTCGATCTCGCGGTCCAACCAGCGCAGCACGCGTCGGTCGGAGTCGACGCTCAGGACGGCCGGCGGCGGCGTCACGGCGCCCTGCGCGGGCTCGACTGTCAGGGGCCCTGTGGGCGGAGGTACCGGTGTGGGGCGGGGGGTTCCGGACTCGTCGAGGAACTTCCGTGCCTGATCGACGCTCGAGACGATCAGAAACGCCTCCGTCCCGCCGAGCAGACGCGCGAGCTGCCTGCGTTCGGCCGGCGAGGAAGCGATGCCGATGACCAACGGCGCGACTCCCCTCATTCCCACCCCTTCCGGTTTCCCACCCACTCCGGACGAATTCCGACACGACGCTGATCAATCAGCGCCCTGACCCTAGTGGTGTCTCGTCCCGCTTCGGTTAAAAACAGTGACACTTTGTCGTGGCTAAATTGCTTGCAATTCACGGGCGGAGTCGAGGTGTGGCCCTTCATGATGGCTTGACCTCATTCGACGGGATGTGTTCGGCCGGTCCACCGACCGACGATGTCCGGCAGGAGCGGTCGGGCTCGCGTCACGTGCGGTGAACCGTCGCTGCCGGCAGGCGCCGACGGTGGTTCGGGCATCGTCCCGATGCTCTTGGAGCGCTGCCGGACGAGGGCAGGGTCGGAAGCGTCGGGCCCAGGACGGCCACGGCCGGGCCGGGCGCGAGGGGACGGCGTGCGGGTGGGCGGAGCTGGCGGAACGACGACATGCCGGGTTGCCTCCTGCCAGCTCATGCCGAGGCTGTGGGGAAGGAGCAGGGGTGCCCGCACCCTCGGCCGTGGGATCGTGACGGGAAGCCGTTCATCGATGACGGCCTCAGTTCGGATTGCTGGAACTTAGCTACACGTCGATGAATCGTCAAGAAGGTTTGCTACATGGCCGGGATCCGGGACGACCGGTGTCGGGCGGCGCGGTGCTGTGCCCCGACGGCTGTGCCCTCGTGGGTGGAACCCCCGGGGCGCGGGCGGTGTCATGTGTACGTCCCCACCGGAGGTATCCCTGAACGACGAAGAGTTGGTCGCCCGCGCCGGGGCGGGTGACCTGGAGGCCTACGAGCTCCTGGTCTCCCGGCACACCGCATCCGCGTACCGGACGGCGGTGCTGCTCGGCGCGGGCCCGGACGCGGAGGACGTCGTCCAGGAGGCGTTCGTGAAGGGACACCGCAAGCTCTCGCGTTACCGGGGGGAGTCGTCGTTCCGGTCGTGGCTGATGGCGATCGTGGCGAACGAGACCCGCAACCTGCACCGGTCGCGCAGCCGGCGCGACGGGCTCGCCCTGCGCGCGGAGACGGCAAGGCCGGATTCGGAGATCGGCGAGGATGCCGCCGTCGAGGCCGTCCTCGCCGGGGAACGCCGCGCCACGTTGGTGCGGGCGCTGCGCCTGCTGCCGGTGAAGGACCGTGAGGTGATCGTGTGCCGGTTCTTCCTCGACCTCAGCGAGGACGAGACCGTGACCATGCTGGGCTGGCCGCGCGGCACGGTGAAGTCGCGGACCTCCCGGGCACTTGCGAAGCTTCGCGGCCTGCTCGACGTCGCGGAGGTGCACCGTGGATGACCTCGAACGCGAACTGCGTGATCTCTCCGCCTGGCTGGAGACGCCCGATCCGCCCGACGTGACCGCCCGGGTACGCGTACGGCTCGCCGCACCCGTGCGGAGGCGACGCCGGTGGCGCTACCTCCTCGCCGCGGCGCTCACCGCCGTGGTCGTGGCGGTGTTGCCGCCGGGACGAGCCGCTCTCGCCGACGCCGCGGCCGGGCTGCTGCGCTTCGCAGGCATCACGATCGCCACGACGCCCGAGCCGGCGCTTCCCACCGGCGCCGCCTCGCCGCTACCGACGCAGCGGTCCGTCGCCGTGGCCGAGGCGCAGCGGAAGGTGCGTTTTCCCGTCCGCACGCCGACGAAGCTGGGCCCGCCCGAGCAGGTGCTGGTCGCCGATCCGGACGACGCGGGTGCCTGCCGGGTGGTGACGCTGCTCTACCACGGGGGCGCGCTGCGCATCGACGCCTTCGACGGTGGTCTCGACACGGCCTTCCACAAGCAGGCGGCCGGACCGGGAACCACCCTGGTCCAGGTCAACGGTGGCTTCGCTGTCTGGATCGACGCCCCGCACCCGGTGGCCTACGTGGATCGCGCGGGCACCGTACGGGTGGAGACCGCACGGCTCGCCGCCGCGACCCTGATCTGGCAGCAGGCCGGCGTGAGCTACCGGATCGAGGGCGACCTCACCAGGCTCGAGGCGATCGAGATCGCCAGATCCCTGAGTTGAGGGCGGGTTCGCGCCGACCACCCGGAGGGCTCGGGTCGGGAACCCGGGGGAGCCGGCCGGTGTCCTGACAGTGGAGACGCACGATCCGGTCGTCGGGAGGGCATGAGATGGGTTCATGGCGCAGGGTGTCGCTGGGAGCGGTGGTGCTGTTGGCGGGGTGCACGACAGCCGGCCCGTCGGCCCCGCAGGTCGACGCCCGGGCCGTCACGGCGTCGGCGGGCGCGCCGACGGATGCCACGACGGGCTGCGGCTCCCGGGTCGAGACAGGGCCGCTGCCCGACTGGGCGGACGCCGGGTTCAGCGGGAGCACCCGGATGCCGCACGTCTTCGGCGCGAACGGCGAGATCGTCGCGGTGCTGTTCGGGCACCCGCTGGGGCTGGACGGGAAGAACAGGTCGAACAACAAGATCCTCTGGGTCGCCCGTCCCACCGCGACACCCTCCGACGCGGCCTCCCGGGCCGCCCTGGGGATCACCGCGACCCTGGACGGCACCGGAACGCGGGTGATCCGGGAGGTCGCCGGCGGTCCGGGCCCGTCGATCATCGACATGCCGCAGGCCGGCTGCTGGCGCCTCGAACTCCGCTGGTCCGGGCGTACCGACACGATGGAACTCGTCTACGGCGAGAGCTAGGCATCCCGTGACCGCCCCGCCCGGACCCGGTGGTGGACCTGGGGGAACACGTCGCTCTTCGCGGACGTCGTCACCGGGTGCGGGCGGCGGCGGGCGGAGTCACTGTCAGGGGGCGCAGCCGGCGAGGTCGGGGCTGGACGGGGTGCCGGTGGAGGGTCCGAAGAAGAGCAACGCGCAGGCGCTGAAGAAGGTCGGGTTCTCCTCGGCGATCCAGTGGCCCGTGTCGGGGGCCACGACGGTGCGGACATCGCTGGCCACCTGCTGGTACGAGGCGGCGACGGCCGGCCCGAAGACGGACTGCGCGCCCATGGCCATCACGGGAATGGTCAGTCGCTTCGTCTGGGCGTGGGCCTGGTTGTCGGCGGCGTCGGCCTTGAACGCCCGGTAGTACTCGTATCCCGCCGTCCGCCTGGCCGGGTCGGCATACGCGCGGTGGTAGACGTTGCGGTCGATCGCCTCCGGATGCTGCGCGCGGTCGAACAGCATTCCGAGATAGGTGGGGACGTCCTCGTTGTCCATGATGCGTTCCGGGACGGGCGCGGGTGCGGCGTTGAAGAGGAAGTGCCAGCTGATCCCGTAGAAGTTCTCCAACCCGAATCCGGGCAGCGGGCTTTCCACGACGCCGATCCGGGTGACCTCGGTGGGGAAGTCGCGGGCGTAGTTGTAGGCGACCATCGCGCCGAGGTCGTGACCGATCAGGGCCACCTGGGTGAAGCCGAGCTGGTTGACCGCCTGCCGGATCCGTCGTGCCGTGGTGGCCTTGTCGTAGCCGCCGGTCGGGACCGTGGAGGCGCCCAGGCCGGGCAGGTCGAACGTGATCACGGTGTGCTGTCGGGCGAGGGTGGGCAGCACCTTGTGCCACACCCACGACGTCTGCGGCCAGCCGTGCAGCAGCACCAGTGGTGAGCCGCTGCCGGTGGTGGAGTAGCGCAGGGTCGCGCCGTCGACGGTGACGTTGCCCTGTCGTACGGCATGACCGGCGGTGGTCGCGTCGGCCGGCTCCT
Organism: Micromonospora sp. NPDC048170; assembly: GCF_040652795.1. Classification (NCBI taxonomy): domain Bacteria; kingdom Bacillati; phylum Actinomycetota; class Actinomycetes; order Micromonosporales; family Micromonosporaceae; genus Micromonospora; species Micromonospora sp. NPDC048170. Next base: position 137,727 of record NZ_JBEZMR010000011.1, on the reverse strand, counting down.
GCGGCGGCGCGGGGGCGACGGCCGCGGCGCCGGCACCCGCCCCGCCCACGAGTGCCACACCGAGCGCGACCGCGACGACGATCCGCCTGCCCCGACGACGCGAATCGCGGCCGAGAGCCGTCTTCACCGCGGAACCCAACGCAGATAATTGCATGGACACTTCGCTTTCCGTGAGTTGGCGACCGCTTCGGACGGTCGGATCAAACAAAGCGGAAACGGCGGCGTTCACAAGCGCGCCCCGGAAGCCGGTCGAGCGGCTTGGGAAATGCTACAACGGATGTCAAGATGTCGATCGATTGTGGCGTTCCGGCGAAACTCGTCGGTCCGTACCGTCGGCACGGACGTCGATAGCCCGGCCCGAGGCGGACACGCTGCGGTGACGACCGCGAACCACCCGTGTCTCGGGGGCGCTTCAAGGGCCCCGGCCGAGGGCTCTCGCAGCTTTGCCGAGGCTCCACGGCGCATGGCAGGATATCGACCATGACAAGCGACGAGCAGGTGAAAGCGAGCCACCGCAACACCCCGACGAGCGACCAATTCCGCGCTTTCATCGCCTCCGGCTGGGCCCGTCCGGATGCGGCACCTGTCCCGCGCGCGGAGGTCGCCGACCACGCGGCCCGCCGCCGGGCGGCCTTGTCACGGCGGTTCCCGGGCGAGCGGCTCATCATCCCCGCCGGCGGCCTCAAGGTGCGCAGCAACGACACCGACTACACCTTCCGGCCGCACACGGCCTTCGCCTGGCTGACCGGGCTCGGCTTCGACAGCGAGCCCGACAGCGTCCTGGTGCTGGATCCGAAGCCCGAGGGCCACGAGGCCATCCTGTTCTTCCGGCCGCTCGCCCCGCGCGACAGCGAGGAGTTCTTCGCGGACTCCCGGTTCGGCGAGTTCTGGGTCGGGCCCCGCCCCACGATGGGCGAGGTCGAGCAGCGGTTGGGCATCGGCACCCGGCACATCGACGCGCTGCCGGACGTCCTGGCCAAGGACGCCGGCGCGACCGTCGTGCGTGTCGTGCGCGGGGCCGACGGCGAGCTCGCCCGGCTCGTCGACGAGACCCGGGCACAGGCGGAGACGTCCACGTCGGTCACCCAGCAGCACGAGGCGGACGAGGAACTGGCCCGCCACCTTTCGGGGATGCGACTGCTCAAGGACGAGTGGGAGGTGGGCGAGATGCGCAAGGCGATCGCCGCCACCCACCGGGGCTTCGAGGCGATCATCGCCGGGCTGCCCGAGGCCGTCGGCAAGGAGCGCGGCGAGCGGTGGGTCGAGGGGCTCTTCGGCCTGTACGCCCGGCACGACGGCAACGGGGTCGGCTACGAGACGATCTGCGCGTCCGGCGACCACGCCAACACCATCCACTGGACGAAGAACACCGGGCCGGTCCGCGACGGCGACCTCATCCTGGTCGACGCCGGTGTCGAGGTCGACTCCCTCTACACCGCCGACATCACGCGCACCCTCCCGGTGACCGGTCGCTTCACGGACGTGCAGCGCAAGATCTACGAGGCGGTCCTGGAGGCGCAGGAGGCCGGCATGGCGGCGGTGAAGCCGGGCAACAGGTTCAGCGACATCCACGCCGCCGCGAACGTGGTCATCGCCCGGCGGCTGCACGAGTGGGGGCTGCTGCCGGAGGGGGTGACCCTCGAGCAGACGCTGGACCGCGAGCGTGGCGGCTGGCACCGGCGGTGGATGGTCCACGGCACGTCCCACCACCTCGGCATGGACGTGCACGACTGCCAGATGCTGCTGCGTGAGGAGTACATGGACGGCGAGCTGAAGCCCGGGATGATCCTCACCGTCGAGCCCGGTCTGTACTTCAAGGCGGACGACCTGCTGGCGCCGGAGGAGTTCCGCGGCATCGGCGTCCGCATCGAGGACAACGTGCTGGTCACCGAGGACGGTCACGAGAACCTGTCGTCGGCCATGCCGCGTACCGCCGACGACGTCGAGGCCTGGATCGACCGGGTGCGCGCGGGTGCGTGAGCCCGTCCGCGGGACGCCGGCCGGCACGTACGGGCGCTGAACGCCCGACCGTGCCGGCCCCTGCTGCCGGCGTGGACCGCTGACACCTGTCGGGCACCGGGATCCGGTGCCCGACAGGCGGCGGTACGGGCGCGGCGACCCACACCTGGTCGGTGCCGCAGGCCGATGTCCCCGTCGCCGCCCGCCCGGTCGGCGGCGGGCGCTCAGCCGCCGTGGAAGGTGCAGCCGATCCTCGCGCCGCCGGCCATGCTGACCACCCCGACCCCCGGGTCGGTGCTGCCGCGCACGAGGCAGCCGGCGTACCCGTCCTCGTCCACGACATCGCGGTCGGCCAGATAGACCCCCCAGTTGAGATAGAGGTCCTGCACGCCACCGGCACCGTCGGGAAACGGTTCGGCGGCGGGCTGGACCCGGCGTTGCAGCACGAACGGGCCGCCCACCGCGGAGTCGAGCCGGGACTGCCACTCGGCCCCGCTCACCGCCCAGCCGGCGAGGACGCCGTTGCCGCCGTGCAGCAGCGTCGGCTTCAGGATCAGCTCGCCCTGCCGGGCCCGGGCGTAGGCGAGCAGGTCGACCTCGGCACCCTCGGGATCGGTGCCGCGCGGGCGTACGTGCCGGGTCCACGGCAGGATCCGGTCGATGCAGGCCAGCTCGTCGTCGTCGAACAGGCCCCGGTGCCGGTCGTCGGAGAGCATGGCCAGGGTGCCCTTGTTGCCGTAGAGCTCGGCGTCCAGGCGGCTGAGCAGGCCGACCTTCTCCTGCTCCACGGCGACCAGCAGCGGCTCCACCTGGGCCGCCACCGCCGCGTCGGTCAGGTCCTCGGGCAGGAAGTACCGCAGGACGACGTCGACGGCGCGCCCTGCCACCGTCGGCCGGCCGTGCGGGTACGTGAACTGGCCGAGGTGGCAGGCGATCCCCTCGATCCCGTACCCGGTCAGCATCTCGGCGAGTGCCTCGAGGCGGGACCCGACGACCGAGAAGTTCTCCGTCGTGTCCACCACGGCGACGACCGGCGGCCGGTCCGTGGGGATCGTCGCGGCGCACTCCGCGTACATCGTCCGCACGATGCAGCCCAGCGTGTCCCGGTACCGCAGCCGGTGTCGCCGCACGAACTCCCGCAGCGGCGGGTACGCCAGCATCGCCCGGTTGATGTCGGCGCACTCGAAGCCGCCGAGCGCGCTGGTGACGTTGAATTCGAGCAGGCGGAATCCCGCGCCGTCGTGGTAGAGGTCGGCGCGACCCAGCGGGACGAGCGACCCGGTGCGGGCGCCGCGCGTGATCAGCGCCGTCTGCCGGGGATCCATGCCGACCGCCCGGGCCAGTGCGGTGAGGTCTCCGTCGAAGACCCGCTCCGGTAGGGCGCGCAGCAGGTCGTAGACGGTGCGGAGGTCCCGGGCGACGGTCCGGCTCTCGGTCTCGCTGAGGAAGGCGGGGCCGGTCATGAACCGGTCCTGGTACGGCTCGAGGGTGGCCGACTCCCGGGCGGCGGCGGTCGGGTCGTCGGGCGACGCGCTCCGGGCGAGGTGCTCGACGTACGCGCGGCCCAGGGGCGACCTGCTCAGTGCGGGCGGGTGGGTGGTCGTCATGGAGTGTCCTTTCGGGCGGGTGGCGCGTCCGGTCCGGTCGGGCGGGGGCGCGGCGGCGGTGGCCACCGTCGCCGATCGATTCGTCGCCGGCACGGCCGACGAATCATTCCGTTCCTCTTTCGCCCCTGTCGAACCGACGCCGCCGACAATTCGACCGGACCGTCTGAAATTGCCGGCACGATGGAACCGACGACGATAGTCGCAAATGGCCGCGACGGAGTCGACGGCGCAGTGCCGCCGGTGCGGCACGCCGGATCCGTGCCCTGACCTGGGCGGGCCCGGGTCGCGGGGGAGCGGTCGGGACGCGGCGGCGGACGACCTGCCCCAAGGGGTGGCAAAGCGCCACAACCGGTCCGAACAGTGGCGCCGTACGTTCCATCGCCGGCAGTTCTGTGACGACGTCCACTCCAGCGTGGACTGTCGTGAGAGTGACGTAACAGCCTGGTCCACCGAGCGTGTCCATCTGATAGCTTCGATGCCGGCGGCCGCTGCGGCTGACGGGAGCGCAACGGCGGCATTGGTTGTCGCGCATGTAGACGGGGGCTTCTTCGGTTATTACGTGGAGACTTCTGAGATCAAGCTATATGTCCGTTTGTTGCTCGACGGTGCGGCAATTCCAGCCGAACGGAGTCCGCCGAACAGTTCCCGGTCGCGACGTGTCCCGACACCTGCCCGGCACACCCCCATCCCGGCGACCCACCGACCGCGACGTCCCGAGGGCGGTCGCGTCGCAGTGGGCGTCGCGCGTGCCGTCCGGGCATCTCGGCCCAGGGCCTGCGCAGCCGAGCGGGCCGGCGGCGGTGCCCGGGACCCCGCCCCCGCGCACCCGGCCACGGTGTGCCGGCACGCCGTCGCGCACGGGCCGCCGCCGGGCCGCCGCGCACATCGAATGGTGAGGACGACGTACATGAGAACCTACGATCCGGATACCGCGAGCCGCGCGACCCGCACCGGCCGGTCCCTCGCCCGGCGGTCGCGGACCGACCGGCTCCGGCGCCGTGGAGGCACGCCTTGAGTCTCACCGCGGACGTGACCGACGCCGGGGCCCGCGTCGTCGAGCCCGCCTCCGTCGCCGTCATCGGCACCGGGGCCATCGGCCAGGACCTGATCAGCAAGATCCACCGTTCTCCCGTGCTGGACTGCCGCCTGGTGGCCGGGCGCAACCCGGGCTCGGCGGGGCTGCGGCACGCCGAGCAGTTCGGCTACCCCGTCACCGCCGCCGGAATCGACGCCGTGCTGGCGGCGGGCACCGCGTTCGACGTCGTGTTCGACGCCACCAACGCGGCATCCCACCTGCGCCACTGGGCGCTGCTGGAGCCGCTGGGCACGCTGGTGGTCGACCTGACGCCCAGCAGGGTGGGGCGGATGGTGGTGCCGACCGTGACCGGGGTGGAGGCGACGACCGGGCGCAACATCAACCTGATCAGCTGCGGAGGTCAGGCGTCCATCCCGGTCGCGCACGCGCTCGCGACCCGCTTCCCGGTGACCTACGTCGAGGTCGTCTCCACGGTGGCCAGCGACGTCGCGGGCCGTGGCACCCGGTTGAACCTCGACGAGTACGTGGCGACCACCCGGCACGCCATTACGACGTTCTCCGGCGTACCCGACGTCAAGGCGATCCTCAACATCAGTCCGGCGGTGCCGCCGGCGACCTTCCGCACGGCCGTGCACGCCCGGATTCCCGGCGCCGACGTCGCCGCCGTGCGCGCGGCGGTCGACGGGGCGGCCGAGCAGGTGCGCTCCTTCGCCCCCGGCTACGCGGTGACCGCCTGCACCGTGGTCGACGACCGGGTGACCGTAGCCCTCCAGGTCACCGCCCACAGCGACGTCCTGCCCCGGTACGCCGGCAACCTCGACATCATCAACTCGGCCGCCATCCTGGTCGCCGAGCAGCACGCGGCCCGGCTGGGCCGGACCGCCCGGACGGAGGCGGCCCGATGAGAAGCGTCGTGATCCACGACCCGACACTGCGCGACGGCCAGCACGCGGTGCGCCACCAGCTCGGGGCCCTCGCCCTGCGCCGGTACGCGGAAGCGGCCGACGCGGCGCGGATCCCGGTGGTGGAGGTCGGTCACGGCAACGGGCTCGGCGCGTCGTCCCTCCAGGTCGGCCAGGCCGCGGTCAGCGACGACGAGATGCTGTCGACGGTCCGGCAGGCGCTGCGGCACAGCCGGATGGGCGTGTTCATGCTGCCGGGTTGGGGCACCTCCGACGACCTGCGGCGGGCCATCGACCACGGCGCCGACGTCGTCCGCATCGGTGTGCACGCCACCGAGACGTCGCTGGCCGAGCGCCACCTGGACGTCCTGCGTGCGGCCGGAGCCGAGGCGCACTGCGTGCTGATGATGAGTCACATGGCGTCCCCCGGCGAGCTGGCCGAGCACGCGGCGCAGGCCGTCGGGTACGGCGCGCAGGCCGTGGGGATCATGGACTCGGCGGGCCACTTCCTGCCCGCCGACGTCACCGCCCGCATCGGTGCGATCGTCGCGGCGGTTGACACGCCGGTGATCTTCCACGGCCACGACAACCTCGGCATGGCCGTCGCCAACTCGGTGGCCGCGGCGGAGGCCGGCGCCCTGATCATCGACGGTTGCGCACGGGGCTTCGGCGCCGGAGCGGGCAACACCCAGCTAGAGGTGCTCGTGCCGGTGCTGGAACGCAGCGGGTTCGCGACCGGCATCGACCTGTACGCGCTCCTCGACGCCGCCGACCTCGCGGAGCGCGAGCTCATGCCCGCACCACCGGTGACCGCCTCGATGACCATCGTGAGCGGCCTGGCCGGGGTGTTCTCGGGATTCAAGCACCGGGTGCTCGAGCTCTCCACCCGCGCCGGCGTCGACGCGCGTGACGTGTTCTTCGAACTGGGCCGGCGGCAGGCCATCGCCGGCCAGGAGGACCTGATCGTGGACGTGGTGGCGGAGCTGAGCGCCCGCAGGGCCACCACGTGACCGGCCGCGCACCGCGGCCTCCAGCAGTGAGGAAAGGCGACATGGGAGTTTCGGACGCAGTGTCCAAGGCGGACGGGTCGGCGGGGGTTCCCGTGGCCCGCATGACGTTCGACGAGTTCATGGCCGCCGGCCCCGGCGGCCTCTTCAAGGCCGACGTGCCCGTGGTGATCGCGCTGCCGGGTGACGTGCAGGGCCTCGGCCGCGACGGCGTGGCGGCCCGGCTGGCCGACATGACCGTCACCCTGTTCACCGAGCCGGGCGACAAGAACCACCCGGGGCGCTGGGAGACCCGGGACATCAAGCTCCGCGACTTCTTCGCCGACGAGCGCCACCTGACCAGCCCGGACACCTGGCACCGGGTGGTGTCGAACATCCGCAACAGCCCGGCCGACGTGAACGCCGTCGTCGGCTTCGACGCGGACAGGTTCTTCGGCTACGGCGACACGTTGTACGCGGCGAACCTGTGGATCAGCCACCGTGGCGTGTTCACCAAGAACCACTTCGACGAGTTCGAGAACTTCAACATCGCGTTGGAGGGCCGCAAGCGGTTCATCATCGCCCCGCCCGGCTCCCGCGAGTACTACCCGCGCTCGGTGCTGCGCGGGTTCGGGGACAAGTCCCAGGTGTTCGACCTGGACAACGTCGACCTGGCGCGCTTCCCGAAACTGGCGCCCAAGCTCGCCCAGCGCCGTGACTTCGTCCTCGAACCGGGCCACATGCTCTACCTGCCGCTGGGCTGGTGGCATCAGGCCGAGTCGCTGGACGAGATGAACATCAACGTCAACTTCTGGCTGAAGTCGAAGAAGCTCCTCCGTAGGCCGCACGCGCTCGGCGTCGCCATGTACACGTACGCCTACCGGAGGGTCAAGGGTGTCTACAGCTACAAGCCCACCGAGGTGAACTCCTGATGAGCGAGCGCAAGACCATCACCCCCACCCACCGCTACCGCAACAACGACAAGCTCATCGGCGTGGGGAACGCCTTCTGGAACATGTCCGAGGAGCACGGGGTCGCCGGCATCGTCGGCGACCTCTCCGACGGCGTGTTCCGGATGGCCGACGGCCACGAGTTCGTCAACTTCACCGTCTGCTCCTACCTGGACCTGGACACCCACCCCAAGGTGATCGACGGGGCCGTCGCCGCGCTGCGCCGCTTCGGCGTCCTGGACCACTGCATCCCGCGCACCCGCGTCCAGACGTCGGTGCTGCTGGAGTTGGAGGAGTCGCTGGGTGAACTGTTCGACGCGATGGTGGTCAGCGCGATCTCCACGGCGGCGGCCAGTACCGGTCTGCTGCCGCTGATCGCGTCGGGGCACCTCGGCAACGGCACCCGGCCGCTGATGGTGTTCGACAAGAACGCCCACGTGTCGATGGCGAACGCCAAGCCGAACTGTGCCGACGAGACCGAGGTCGTCACCTGCCGCCACCACGACCTCGACTACCTCGAGGACATGTGCCGCACCTACGAGCGCGTCTGCTACGTGGTGGACGGCTCGGACAGCCTCGGCGGCTACGCGCCGGTCGAGGAGCTGGCCGAGTTGCAGGACAGGTACAACCTCATGGTCTTCTACGACGACTCGCACTCGCTGTCCGCGTACGGCGAGCGCGGCATCGGCTACGTCCGCTCGCACTGCCCGGTACGCGACGACCGGACCATCACCGTCGCGACCCTGAGCAAGGGGTTCGGGGCGGGCGGCACGGCGATCCTGCTCGACGGCTTCCCCAAGGAGACGCGGCGGATCATCGAACGCTTCGCGGGCCCCCTGGGCTACTCGCAGAAGATGAACGCCGCCGCGGTGGGCGCCGCGCTCGCCTCGGCCGAGATCCACCGCACCGAGGAACTCACCCGGCTACAGGGGCGGCTGCGGTCCAACATCGCGTTGTTCGACTCGCTGCTCGCCACCGAGCAGTCGGGCAGCACGTACCCGATCCGGGTGGTGCCGATGACCGACGAGACCGTCGTCGAGGCGGCCCAGCGGGTCTTCGCGGCCGGGTTCTACACCTCGCCGGTGTTCTTCCCGATCGTCGCCCGCGGCACCGCCGGTCTGCGGGTGATGCTGCGCGCGGGCCAGACCGAGGAGCAGATCACCAGGCTGTGTTCCGTGCTGGTCGAGGCGGGCGCCCGCCCGGCCGCCGCGCTGGCCGAGCCGGTGAGCCCGTGAACGGCGCCGCGCGGGCGATCCCGCGCAGCATCCTCTACACCCCGGCGCTGTCGCTGGACCGGGTCGTCAAGGCCTGGTCCTACGACGCGGACGTGCACCTGATCGACCTGGAGGATTCCGTACCGGCGGCCGAGAAGCCGGCCGCGCGCACCGTGTGTGGGGCCGCCCTGGAGAAGGCGCCACGGCCGGAGAACGTCGCGGTACGCATCAACGAGCTGGGCAGCGTCGCGGCGGTGCAGGACCTGCTGGCCCTCACGGAATGTGCGGTGCGGCCCGGCATCGTCATGATGACGATGGTGACCTCGGCGGCCGAGGTGGCCCTGCTGCGGCAGATCCTGGCCTCGGCGGACGCGCATCCGGAGATCTACGTGACCGTGGAGACCGTGGAGGCGGTCGCGGAGATCGACGCGATCGCCGCGGCGAGTGACGGGCTGGTCCTCGGTTCGGCGGATCTGGCCGCCACCCTCGGGGTCGAGATCACCTGGGAGGCCATGCTCGCGGCCCGGCAGGCGATGGCACTGGCCTGCGCGCGGCACGGCACCGCCTGCATCGACACCGCCAACTTCCGGCTCGCCGAGCCGACGGTCCTGGCGCAGGAGACCGCCCGGGTGCGGGCGCTCGGCTTCCACGGCAAGGCGACGGTGCACCCGGGCGAGCTCGACGAGATCAACCGGGTGCTCCGCCCCCAGGCTGACGACCTGCGACTGGCGCGCAGGGTGGCCGAGGCCGTACGGGCGGCCAACGGCGGGATCGCCGTGCTGGACGGGAACATGGTCGGCCCGCCGTTCGCCCGGATGGCCCGCGCCACGGTGGCCCGCGAGGACGCCTGGGCCGCCCGGTTCGGCACCGACGGAGCTGCCGGATGACCGGGGCGGTGACGGTCGGCGCCGCGCAGATGGCGGGCACCCCTCAGCTGGTGCGGGTGATCGACGCGCTGGGCGAGATGTTCGCGGACCTGGCCGCCGGCCGGACCGCCTCCCCGGCACGCACCGTCATCGAGCACGGCCCCCAGCGGGTCCTGCTGGTCAGCCCCGCGATCTGGGAGCGGCGCGGGGTGGGCAGCGTCAAGATCACGACGCTGACCCCCGACAACCCCGGCCGCGGCCTGCCGCTGATCCACGGGGTCGTCGCGCTCACGGACCTGACCACCGGGCAGATCACGGCCCTGCTGGACGGCGCCGAGCTGACCGCCGTGCGCACCGGCGCGGTCGCCGCCCTGGCGACCCGCTGGTGCACCGCCGACGACGCCGGGGACCTCGCGGTCATCGGCGCGGGGGTGCAGGCGCGGGCCCTGGTGCGCGCGGTGGCGGCGGTGCGCCGGATCCGTACCGTCCGGGTGTATTCGCGGACCCGGACCAGGGCCGAGCAGTTCGCCGACTGGGTGCGCGACGCCGTGCCCCACCCGGTGCAGGCGGGCGTCTGCGACAGCGCGAAGGCCGCCGTCGCCGACGCGGCGATCATCTGCACGGCGACCTCGACCAGCGACAACACGCCGCTGGTCGAAGCGGACTGGGTGGCCCCTGGGGCGCACGTCAACGTCATCGGCGGCACCCACCCGGACGCGATCGAACTCGACCCCGCCCTCCTGGCCAACGCCGTGGCGGTCGTCGAGGACCGGACCGCGGCGCTGGAGGGCGCCGGCGAGGTGCGGGCCGCCCTGGCCGCCGGGCTGGTCGGCGTGGACGACCTGTACGAGCTGGGTGCGCTGGTCACCGGCGAGGTCCGCGTGGGCGGCCGGACCTCCGTCCTGCGTACCGTCGGCATGGCCATCGAGGACACGGCCGCCGCGGTGGCGCTGCACGAGGGGGCGGCCGTGGCGTAGGTCAGGAGGAGCTCTCCCGGCAGCGGACCATGAAGGAACGCTCGAAGACGATGACGGTCTCGCCGGTGGACTTCGTGCCCGTCGTCTCCACCGTGACGATGCCCTGGCCGGGCCGGGAGCGGCTCAGGCGCCGGTCGAGGATCCGGCTGGTGGCGTACAGCGTGTCCCCGACGAACACGGGCTCCCGCAGGCGGACCCTGTCCCAGCCCAAGTTGGCCACCGCCCGGGCCGACAGGGCCTGCACCGTCATGCCGCCGACCAGGCACAGGGTGATGCCACTGTTGACGAGTACGCGGCCGTACTCGCTGCCGGCCCCGTAGTGCTCGTCGAAGTGCAGCGGGTGCTGGTTCATGGTGAGCAGGGTCAGCCAGGTGTTGTCGGTCTCGGAGATGGTGCGGCCCGGCCAGTGCCGGATCACCATGCCGGGCTCGAAGTCCTCGTAGTCGCCGCCGTGTTCCTCGCGGTACTCGTTGCCCTGGACATGACGCAGTGCCATCGACGACCCTCCCGTGCCACGTGTGGACGAACCGGCGCGGTCCGCGTCGGACGTGAATGTTAGTCTATGTCGATCATCGTTTCGGAGATGCCGGCCCGCGGCGAGCACGCTGGCGGCGGCCGGCCCGACGTGTGACTCCGGGGAGCGTCAGATGACCGTGCGCGAGGGTGTCGACACCGCCGGGTCGACCGGGCATCCGTGGTTCGGTGCCCATCACCTGACGCCGGTCGCGCCGGCCGAGACGATCCGCCACATGCTCCGCCACGAGCTGCGGGACACCGGCTGGCCCTATCAGCGGCTGCTGCCCGCGGCGCCGATAGCCGTCCCCCGCGCCTCCTACGCCGAGATCTTCCGGGCGGCGGCCGCGCTGGTCGACCTGCTCCGCCGCACCGCCCTCGAAACGGCGCCCACCACGGCGGGCCGGCTGGCGGCCTACCGGATGCCGCAGAGCGAGAACCAGCTGTTCGTGCGGGACCCGTTCGTCGAGGAACGCTACCCGGACTGCGTCGTGCGGCCGGACGTCGTCATCGGGCCGGGCGGGCCCCAGTTCCTGGAGTTCAACGTCAGCGGCGCCCTCGGTGGCGTGGTCGAGACGCACTGCCGCCTCGAGGTGTGGCGCCGGCTGCACGCCGACGCCGAGGGCCGGACCCCGTTCAGCTCGCCCGACCCGTTCGCCGTGCGCGCCGAGATGTACCGCTCGCTCTGCGCCGAGCTGGGGCTGGCGCCCCGGGTGGCCATCGCCGGCAGCGCCCGGGTCGACGGCGTGCGCAGCCGCTACTTCCAGCTGGAGGCCGACTACCTCAACAACCACGGCCTGACCGCGCGGTTCTTCGAGCCGGAGGAGCTGCCGGAGGCGTGGGACTGCCCGCCCCACCTGCGCTACCCGATCGGGTTGCGCAACTTCACCATCCCGGACTGGCTCGACGCCGGCCTCGACACCTCGTACGTGCAGGACGCGCTGGACAACGGCTGCCTGCTCGTGGGCACCCAGACGTCGACCTTCATGCACAGCAAGCTGACCGTGGGCCTGCTGTCGGAGGGCCGGCCGTGGATGAGCGCGGCCGACCGGAGCCTGGTCGACAGGTACGTGCCGTGGACGCGGATCCTCACGGATCGCAGGACCGGTCGCGAGGGTCGCGAGGTCGAGCTGCTCCCGTTCGTGGTGGCGAACCGGGATCTGCTGGTGCTCAAGGCGGGCCTGGGCGAGAGCGGCAAACAGGTGGTCATCGGCCGCGACGTCGACCAGGCGAGGTGGGAGTCCGCCGTCGACGAGGCCGCCGCCGAGGGCACCAGCGTGGTGCAGGACTTCGTGGCGCCCCGGACGTGCCGGGTCGCGCTCGTCGCCGACGACGCCGACGAACCCCACGACGCCGAGGTCGCCCCGGTGATCGGGCCGCTGCTGTTCGGCGGACGCCCGGCGGGCCTCTTCTGTCGCTACTACGGCGACGGCTCCGCCGGCATCGTCAGCGCCCGGGGCAGCGACAGCAGCTCCGACAACTGCATGGTGGCGGTCTGACGCACAGGGGCGCGTCGTCGTCCGGCGGTGGCCACGACGACGGGGGTTCGCGCGACGAACGAGGTGTCGTCGCGATCCGAGACGCTGTCGCCCGCGCCGCCCCGTGATGCCTGCTCCCCTCCGGCCGGCGAGCGACGGGCTTGTGCGGGCCCGTGGTCTGACAGGATGGGCCCATGCGCGGACGACTGGAGGGCGCGGGCTCACCGCGGGAGTCCCGTCGCGACTACTGGGGCGCGGTGCTGGACGCGCCCGACGCCGTGGCGCTGGCACGGTTCTACACCGAGCTGCTCGGCTGGGAGACCACGAAGGAGGAACCGGACTGGGTCACCATCGGGCCGCCCGACGGCGTGGCCTATCTGGGCTTCCAGACCGCCGTCGGATACGTGCCGCCGATGTGGCCACCGGCCGAGGGCCGGCAACAGATGATGATGCATCTCGACTTCGAGGTCACCGACCTCGACGCGGCCGTGGCACACGCGCTCGACCTCGGGGCGCGGGAGGCCGGGCACCAGCCCCAGGACGACGTGCGGGTGATGCTGGATCCGGCCGGGCACCCGTTCTGCCTCTACGTGGGCGACGATCCCGCTTCGCAGGCCCACGGGGGCGGCTAGATCGGGAAACGGCCGCGGCGGACGTGCCAGTGGCGGCCGGCCTTCAGGTGGTCGACGACCGCGCGTTGGAGCACGGTGCGGCGCGGCAGCTGGTCGAGCGGCGTGGTCAGGGTGCGGAACACGAACCGCAGCACCTCGACGTCGGCGTCCAACCCTTCCGGCTTCGTGTAGGGCTCCAGCTCGAACATCCGCTGGAACCGGACGATGTTGGAGTCCTCGGGCAGGTATTCCAGCAACTGCGGGTCGAGCAGCCAGGAGCCGCAGGAGAACGCCGTGTAGCGTTCGTCGGGAAAGTGGCGCGGGAAGAACGCGCGGGCCTCGTCGAGCGACGACGCGACCGCCTCGGGGGTCATCGGGCCCGACTCGGGGATGTGCAGTTCGATGGCGGTACCGCCGCGCTGGTGCTGTAGCCGGCCCAGCTCGTAGATGCCGCCGCGCGCGTGCAGCGTCAGCCAGTTCTGCATGACCGGCCAGCCCTCGCGGTGCATCCGCCGGTCGATCGCGAGGTTGCGGCCCAGGTCCGCGAGGGTCGCCCACGACACGGCGTCGGCGATGCCGTGGTCGCGGTGGTATCCGGTGACGACGTCGACCAGGGCCAGGTACGCGTACACGTAGAGATGCCGCCAGGCGGGGCCTCGTTCGCGCGGCAGCGCCGGCCCGGGCGACAGCCAGCCGTGGCCCCCGAGATCGGCGCGGACCAGGGCGGTCGAGCGATCGAGCAGCCAGCGCAGCTCCGGGGTCCACAGCGGAGAGCCGGGGTCGGGCCAGCCTGCCATGATCTCGGCGGCGTCGTCCGGCCGTACCGCGAGGCGGTCGAGGATCTCGGGTGCGTCGGCCTTGGCTGGCAGCGGCGCCGACGGCCGGTCGCCGGCGAGCCGGTGCAGGCGGTCGACGTCTTCGACGGGTACCCCGAGCCGGGCGGCGGTGTCGTCCAGATCCACGCGGACGACCCTACCGGAGCTCCGTCGTGGCGATCTCCCGCTGCGTGGACGGGCGGTGCCGGGCTGCGGGAGGTCCTTGACCATGATGCGCCGGATGCTGCCAGCGCACGGTCCCACCGTCGATGGAATCGGGCCGCCGGTCCGGTGCGGCCTCCTGTCGTCGTAGGCAACCTTCATTCTCTGCGCCCGCCGGTGTAGACAAATGCCGGCCCGGCGGATCAGGATTGCTCGATAGATCAATAGACATGCGTAGGTGTCTGGCGGCAGGAGGCGCGCGGTGGCGCTGCGTAGCAAGCTCGCTCACGCTCTGATCGCGGCGATGGTGTGGGGAGCACTCGGCGTCCCCGACCTGGCAGTCGCGGCGCCGAGCAGCGCCTCGACGGACGGCCGGGTCTCGTTGCGGGACGGCATCCCGGCCGGGCAACGGGCCACGGCCGCGATCGGCACCAGGACCGGGCCGGCCGCCGCGCTGGTCGGCGAGAAGCCGCAGCGCCCGAAGCTCGCCCCGGAGGTGACCGAAGCCGCCACCGACGGCAGGGTCGACGTCATCATCCGGCTGCGCGACCAGGTGAACCTGTCCACGGTGGCCGACCAGGCGCGCGACGCGGTCACCGCGTCCGGCGAGGCGGAGTCGCGCGGACGCACCGTCGTCAAGGCGTTGCAGGCCAAGGCGGCCACCACCCAGGGCGGGGTCCGCAACCTGCTGGCCCGTGCCGGCGCGACCGGGGTGCGGCCGTACTGGGTGTTCAACGGCTTCTCGGCGACCGTGCCGGCGTCCGCGCTGGAGCAACTCGCCGCGAGTCCCGACGTCGAGAGCGTCGCGCTGGACGAGCAGTACACGCTGCCGGAGACGACGGCGGGCACGCCGCGCCTGCCGACCTGGGGCCTGGAGAAGGTCCGCGCCACCGACGTGTGGGCCGACCACGGCTTCACCGGCAAGGGCGTGGTCGTCGGCATCATGGACGGCGGCGTGGACGGTGGGCACCCGGCGCTGGCCGGCAGCTACCGGGGCCGCGACGGCGACCACGCGGACAGCTGGTTCGTCGCCACCGGCGAGAACTACCCGACGCCGGGCGACGGCGGAGGACACGGTACGCACGTGGCCGGCACCATCGTCGGTGCGCCGCCGGGCGAGGTGACCGGGGTGGCTCCCGGGGCGGAATGGATCGCTGCCAAGATCTTCAACGACGCCGGGCGGGCCAGCACCTCCGGCATCCACGCCGCGTTCGAGTGGATGCTCGCCCCCGGCGGCGACCCGGGCAAGGCACCCGACGTGGTGAACAACTCGTGGGGCGCGGACGACGCCTACGTCACCGAGTTCTGGGAGGACGTCAACGCCTGGGTGGCGGCCGGCATCTTTCCGAACTTCGCCGCCGGCAACAACGGGCCCGGGCCACTGACCGTCGGCTCGCCCGCGAGCTTCCCCCAGTCCTTCGCGGTCGGCGCCACCGACGTCAACGACCAGATCGCCTCGTTCAGCAGCCGCGGATCAGCCACCTGGGACGGTGTCGCGCACGTCAAGCCCCAGGTGAGCGCGCCCGGCCAGGACATCTACTCGACCTGGCCGCGGGCCTTGGATCCCGACGGCTACCACACCATCAGCGGCACCAGCATGGCCACGCCGCACGTCACCGGCGTCATCGCGCTGCTGCTCTCGGCCAAGCCGGGCCTGTCCGTGGACGCCATCCGCGAGCTGCTGACCTCCACGGCGCGGACCGAACCGCACATGGGCACGTTGCCCAACAACGACTACGGCGTCGGGATCGCCGACGCGCGCGCGGCCGTCGTCGCGGCCCGCCTCAGCGGCACCGTCAGCGGCACGGTCCGCGGCCCCCGGGGCCCGCTCGGGGCCACCGTCAGCGTTCCCGAACTGGGCGTGAGCACCACCGCCGACCCGGTGACCGGCTTCTACGACCTGCGGGTCAGGGCCGGCACGTGGACCGTCCGGTTCGCCGACTACGGCTCGGTGCCGCAGGAGTCGCGCGTCACCGTGACCGTGGACAGTCGGCACGAACTGGACGTGAGTCTCGCCGCCGCGGCCGTACACGACGTCTCCGGCACCGTGCGCGCCGCCGACGGCTCGCCGCTCGCCGACGCGGAGATCCGGTTCGGCGACACGCCGGTGGCACCCGTCTACACGGGCCTCGACGGACGGTTCGCGGCGCGGATCGCGGCCGGCACGTACCCGGTGTCGGCGCAGCTGACCGGCTACGCCCGGCAGTCGGCCGAGAGGACCATCTCCGACGGCACCACGATCGACTTCTCGCTGACCCCGCTGAACGTGGACTCGGCACCCGAGTGGCGGGAGTACCAGAACAACCCGCGGCGTACCGGGCAGTCGGCCGAGCCGCTGACGCCCGAGGCGCTGACCCGCCGATGGCAGGTCGACCTGCCGGGCGGGCAGGCCGTGTTCAGCTCACCGGTGCTCGCCGGCGAGCGGATCTTCCTGGTCACCGCGGACGGTCAACTGCACTCCCGTGCCGTCGGCAACGGTGTCGAGCTGTGGCGGTTCAAGGGCGGCGGCGCGATGCGCGGCACCCCGGCGGTCGCCGGTGGCAAGGTGTACGTCGGCGGGGGCGACGACCAGGTGTTCTACGCGCTCGACGCGGGCACCGGAGCGCCGGTCTGGACGTACCCGACCGGTGACCGGCTGACCTACACCACGCCGACGGTCGTCGGTGACACCGTCTACTTCGGCACGGGCTGGGGCGAGGGCAACGGCGGCTGGGTGTACGCCCTGGACGCGCAGACCGGCGCGCTGCGCTGGCGCTCGTTCATCGGCGCGCAGATCTACTTCGCCCCGACGGTCGCGAACGGCACCGTCTTCGCCGCCAGCTACGACGCGCGGCGACTGGTCGCGTTGGACGCCGCCACCGGCGCGGAGAAGTGGGCGCTGACCCGCACCGCCGACTCGTTCGCGGCGATGCCGACCCACGCCAACGGCACGCTCTACGTGGGCACCGCCAACTTCGACACGGGCGGGGGCAGCCTACTCGCCGTCGACGCGGCCACGGGCGCCGTGCGCTGGGAGGTCAGCGGGCACGGCGACGCCTCCGGCAGCGCCCCGAACGTCCACGGCGACCTGGTCATCGCCGGCTCGCACGGCAGGTCGTCGGTCGCGGCGTACGACCGGGGCACCGGCGCCCGGCGGTGGATCACGGGCGCCGGTTCGGCGGTGAGCAACGCGATGGTGCTCGCTGACGGCGTCGTCATCGGCGGATCGCAGTTGGACCGGCGGGCCTGGGCGCTGGACGCCTACACCGGGAAACTGCGCTGGGAGGTGACGCTGTCGGACAACGTGCTCGCCGCGCCGGCGTTCGCCGACGGAAAGCTCGTCATCGCCGCCCGCAACGGGCAGCTCTCGATGTTCGAGTCGCCCGGCACCGTCACCGGCACGGTCACCGGCCCCGACGGGGCCGGGCTGGCCGCCACCGTACGGATCGGGCAGACGGGTGCGTCGAGCCAGACCGACCCGGCCACCGGCGGGTTCACGCTGCCGCACCGGGCCGGTAACTGGCGGCTGGACGTCTCGGCGTACGGGTATGCCGCGACCAGCAGGAACGTGGCGGTCCGGCCCGGTCGTACCGTCACCGTCGACACCACCCTCCAGCCGATCGGCGCCGGCTCGCTCGCCGGCACGGTGCGCGACGAGGCCGGCGCGCCCCTGGCCGGCGTCACCGTCGCGCTCACCGGCACCCCGCTGCCCACCACGGTCACCGACGACTCCGGGCGGTACGAGTTCGCGACCGTGGCCGCGGGCACCCACGAGCTGCGGATGACGCGCAACGGGTACGCGCCGTTCCAGACGTCCCTCGCCGTGGCCCCCGGTGAGCGCACCGTCGCCGACGCCACCGTGCAGCGGTACCAGATCGCGGTCACCGGGGACTACCAGGGCATCCTGACCGGACTGCTCACCTCGAAGGGCTACCGGGTCGAGGCGACCACGGTGGCGGCGATCGCCGACCGGGCGGGCGACTACCGGCTCGTGGTGGCGAACGGGGCGAACGACGACCCGGGCCCGGAGGTGTTCAAGCGGTTCCTGGCGAGCGCGGACGCGGCCGGCACCAGCGTCGTCTTCCTGGACACCTGGGCGGGCGCCTACGGCTCACTGACGCACCTGTCCCAGCACACGGGCGATCCGCGGACCGTCGGCTCGGGAGACAACGACGGCGAGGTGAGCGTCATCGCCCGGGCCGGGCACCCGCTCACCACGGGCCTGCCGGTCGGCGCGCAGACCGCGCTGCTCGACAAGAACCGCGAGTACGCCTGGTTCTCCGGCTACGCGGGCCGGTCGGTCGCGGATCTGCACGTCGGGGCGCTGGAGGTGGCCGGGTCCACCATCGGCTACCAGCCACGGACCCACGACAGCGTGCACGTGCTGCTCTCGGCCAACGGCGTGAGCCCGTGGGCCGGGCCGGGCAACGGCTGGCAGCCGGCCGCGTACACGATCTTCGACAACGCGGTCTCGTACGCCCTGGGCGCGACCTTCGGCACGGCGGCCGGCCGGGTCACCGACGCGAGCGGGGCGCCGGTGCCGGCCACGGTGACCGTTGTCGGGACCGGGGACAGGGCCAGCACCACGACGGACGGCTCGTACTCGCTGCTGCTGCCGGCGGGCGCGCACACCCTGCGGGTCGAGGCGCCCGGCTTCACGACCCGCGAGGTCACCGTCCGGGTCGTGGAGCGCGGCACCACCACCACCGAGCTGAGCCTGCTCACCTCGGGGTCGGGCACGATCACCGGTGTGGTGCGCAGCGGTGGCAGCCCGATCGCCGGCGCCACCGTCAGCGTGGTCGGCGTCGACCGGTCCGCGACCAGCGACGACGACGGGCGGTTCACCGTCGCCGACGTCCCCGGCGGCACGTACGCGCTGCGGGCGACCGCGGCCGGCCACGTCCCGGCCTCGGTGGCCGGCACGGTGGTCGTCGACGGTCAGGTGACGACGGCCGACGTCGAACTGACCCGTTCGACCCGGGTCGCGGTCGTCGGTGACGGCCGGGACGCGGTCGCCGCCGAGCTGACCACGTTCCTGAACGCCAACCACATGACGGCCACCGCCACCGGCTGGGAGGCGCTGGACCAGCTCGACCGCTACGACGTCGTGGTCTTCAACACCCCGAGCAACCCGGGCAGGGCCGCGTTCCTGGCCGCGCTCGGCAAGCTGGACGCGGCCGGGGTGTCGGGCGTCTTCATCGAGGGCGCGACCAGCACCACCAGCGGGGCCGGGCTGCTCCGTACCCACCTGGGCAATCCGACCGGCCGGTCGTCCGAGTCGACGGACGGCTACCCGATGCTGTATCCGGTCGACGCGGCGCACCCGGTGTTCGCCGGCGTCAGCACGCCGCTGCGCATCCTGGTCGCCGACGAGTGGGCCGGCTACTACACCGGACACACCGGCTTCAACCTGGCCGACTTCGGCACCAGCGCCAGCGGTGTGCTCGGCGGTGGCGTCTCGTACGAGCCGCGCACGGCGACCAGCGTCCGGCTGCTGCTCTCCGGGCTGTCGGCCAGCAGTTTCGCCAGCCCGTCGAACGGCTGGAGCGTCGACGGCAAGCGGGTGTTCCTCAACGCCGTCGGATGGGCCGCCGCGCCCGGAATGGCCGGCTACGACGCCCGGATCACCGGCACCGGCGGTCAGGGCGTGGCCGGGCTCAGCGCCCGGATCGTCGAGACCGGCACCGCCGCCCAGGTCAGCGACACCGACCGGATCTCCCTCGCGCATCCGGCCGGCACCTACACCCTCGAGGTGAAGGCGTTCGGCTACCAGACCCACACCCGGCAGGTGACATTGACCGCCGGCAAGGTCGAGGACGTCCAGATCGCCCTCACTCCGGGAGAGGTCGGCACGATCACCGGCACGGTCACCGACCGGCGGACCGGAGCGCCACTGGCCGACGCCACGGTCCAGTTGGACGGTACGCCGCGCAGCGCGGTCACCGGCCCCGACGGCCGGTTCCGCCTGACGGAGGTGGAGGCCGGACGGTACGCGGTGCGGGTCAGCGCGGCCGGCCACGTACGCCAGGTCTTCCCGGACGTCGTGGTGGAGAAGGACGCGAGCACCGCCCTGGCCCTCGCGCTGCTGCCCTCGCCCAGGGTCGCCGTGATCGGCGACCACGAGGGCCGGGCGAAGGCGCACCTGACCGAATGGGGCTACCGGGCCACGGACCTGGCCTGGACGGACGTCTCGGCGGTCGGCAACCACGACCTGATCGTGGCCAACCTGGCGGCGAGTTCGGGTACCGACCCCGGCGCCGCCGGCTGGGCCGCGTTCGAGGACGCCGTCGTCCGCGCCGACGTGCCCGTCGTCTGGCTGGACCAGTACGGCCGTGGCGCGATCAGGTACCTGAGCATGTACGACGGCGACCCGCAGGTGCGGGCCGAGGACCGGCTCGACGGCCCGACGCAGGCGAAGGTGCTCGCCGACCACCCCCTCACGGCCGGGTTCCCGGTCGGGTCCACGGTGCCGCTGACCGCCGACAACGCCGAGTACGGCTACTTCACCGGCTTCTCCGGGGTGACGGTGGCGAACCTGGTCACCGGGGCCCAGGGCGAGCGCGGTGGCACGATCGGCTACCGTGGCCGCTCCGCCGGCTCGGTGGACGTGCTGCTCTCCACCATGTCGATCAGCACCTACGGCTACCCGGCCACCGCCGACCAGCCGGCCAGGAACTGGACCCCACAGACGGAACTGCTGTTCCACAACGCCCTGCGGTACGCGCTGGACGCGCCGCCGCTGGCGGCGACCGTGCGCGGCACGGTCCGGTCCGGCGCGACGGGCGAACCGGCCGCGAGCACCGTCACGGTGGTCGAGACCGGTGCGACGGTCACGTCCCGGGCCGGCGACGGCAGCTACGCGGCGCCGTTGCAGCCGGGCACCTGGACGCTGCGGGTGGGCGCCTTCGGCCACCAGGACGTCGAGCGCACCGTGACCGTCGTCGCGGGCGACACCCCGACCGTGGACGTCACGCTGCCGGTCGCGGCCAGTGGCACGATCGAGGGCACCGTGCGCACCGCCGAGGGCGCCCCGATCGCCGGGGCGGCGGTGACCGTGGCGGGCACCCCGCTCGCCGCGGCGACCGGGGCGGACGGCACCTACCGGATCGCGGGGGTGCCGGCCGGCAGCCACTCGCTGCGCGTCAGGGCCGAGGGGTACGGCATCGCGCAGCGGCCGGTGACCGTCCAGTCCGAGCAGCGCGTGGTGGTGGACGTGGAACTCGCGGCGGCCCGGGTGCTGGCCGTGGCCGGCGACTCGGCAAAGGGCGAGATCGCCGAGTTGCTCTCCGCCGACGGGTACCTCGTCCGGAAGTGGAACTGGGCCGACATCCACCTGCACGTCCCGGAGCTGAGCCAGGTCGAGGCGGTGGTCCTGAACGGACAGTCCTCGGCGCCGACCGCGGCGGAGCTGAACGCGTTCCTGACGGCCGCGGCCGAGGCCGGGGTGTCCGTCGTCATGGCCGGGCAGTGGGGCTCCGGCGCGATCCGGGCGGCCCGGACGGCCCGCAACGATCCGAGCGGCGTCACCGACGGCTTCACCGACGACGGGATGGCCATCACCTACACGCCGTCGGCACCGCACCCCATCTTCGCCGGATTCGAGGCCGGCAGGCCGATCCCGTTGATGCGCAACCCGCAGGGCAACGCGCAGCAGTGGCAGTGGTTCTCCGGCTACTCGGGCGAGACCATCGCCAGCATCGGCGAGGAGAACACCGGCGACCTCGGCGGCGGGGTGGGCGTCAGGTTCACCTCCCCGTCGAGCGTGGAGATCCTGCTCGCGGGGTTGTCCTCGGGCTCGTACGGCAGGCCGGGTGACCGGTGGACGCCGGAGGCCGTCCGGATCTACCAGAACGCGGTGCGGTGGGCGCTGGACGCGAGCCAGGGTGGGCTCGCCGGCACCGTGACCGGCGACGGCGCGCCGCTGGCCGGAGCCGAGGTACGCGTCGTCGAGGCCGACCTCACCGCCAAGACCGGCGTGGACGGCACGTTCCGGCTCGGCATGCCGGGCGGGACCTACACGGTCCAGGTCAGCGCGCTCGGATTCGTCCGGCACGAGGCCACGGTGACGGTGCGGACGGGTGAGACGCTCACGCTGCCGGTCACGATGGTCCCGGTGCCACGCGGGAGCATCTCGGGCACCGTCACCGACACCGGCGGCAAGCCGATCGCCGGGGCGCGGCTGGTGACGAGCGGCCCGACCACCGGCGAGGCGGTCTCGGGCGCCGACGGGCGGTACACGCTCGCCGGCCTGATCCCCGGCGACTACCAGCTCACCGCCGACGCCAGGCACCACCTGACGGGGTCTGCCAGGGCCACGGTGGTGGCCGACCAGGTCGCCACGGTGGCGGTGCGACTGAAGCCCACCGACGTCGCGGTGCTCGGTGACGTCGGTGGGGCACTGACCGGTCTCCTGCGCGGCGAGGGCATCGCCGCGGAGGCGAACGACTGGTCGGGGACGCTGGCCAGGCTGCCGGCGCACCGGGTGGTCGTGGTGAACGGGGGAGACCCGACGCGGCAGGAGTTCGACGCGTTGGTCTCGGCCGCGGACGCCGCCGAGGTGAGCCTGGTCTTCACCGGCACCTGGGGCGCGGCCAACGGCGGCATCCGGCTGCTGGAGCGGTACGGCGACGGCGCGGTCACGGTCGGCGGGCAGGGCTACCGCGACGGGCCCGTGGGGCTGGTCGGATTCGACCCGAGGCATCCGGTGTTCGCCGGCATCACCGATCCGGCCGCGATCGTGGCCCCGGACGGCTACTGGAGCGATCTGGCCAGCTACTCCGGCACGTACTTGGCGAAGCTGTCGGTCGGCGGCGCGGAGGGCGACTCCGGCAAGGGGGTCGCGGTGGCGTACGACTTCCGTACCGCCCGGAGCATGCACCTGCTGGTCAGCGTCGGCGCGGTGAGCCCGCTGATGGGCCCCGGCCACGGCTGGACGGAGGACACCGGACGGCTGGTGCGCAACGCGGTCACCTGGGCCGGGGACGCGGTGCAGGCGGTGCCGGCGCGGCCCGTGCTGACCGCCCCGGTGCCGAAGGTGTCGGCGGAAACCGTCACCCTCACCGGCTCGGCCGAGTTCCGGTCCACGGTCGACATCCGGCGCGACGGTGTCTCGGTGGGCACGGCGGCGCCCGGCCGCGACGGGCGATACGCCGTCGAGGTGCCGTTGCGGCCCGGCGCCAACCGGTTCACCGCGGTGGCGACCAACCACGCCGGGGCGTCGGCGCCGTCGAGGCAGGTCACGGTGGTCCGCTACACGGGCCGGTTCGCGTTCGCCGGCCTGAACGGAAACGGGACCACGGTCGCCTTCGTCGAGTTTCTCGACGGCGCCCGAGGGCCGGTCCGGGTGGATGACGGGGTGACCCTGGTGCTGCGGGACAACAGCGGTGCGGTGGTCGGCGAGCAGCCGATGGAATGGGACCGCGAGAGGGAGCGGTACGAGACGCGGCTCAGGAAGCTGCCGAAGGGGGAGTACACCGTGCAGGTACGGGCCACCGCCGACGGCTGGCCGATCCCGCTGGACGGGGGGAGGATCACCCGGGGTTAGCGCCGCGGGAGCACCCACCACGATCGGCCGGGTGGGCAGCCGGCTGTCCGGTTGCTCACCCGGAGAGGCGGTCGACGACCTCGGCGGTGCTGAGCACCTCGCCGAGCTGCCCCAACGTCTCCAGGCTCGCCCGGTGCGCCTCGTCGGTCGCGGCGGTGCAGGCGTCGGAGACGACCACCGTCCGGTAGCCGTGGTTGACCGCCTCGAAGAGGGTGCCGGTGACGGAGAGGTTGGTGGCGACACCGGTGAACAGGACGGTGTCCACGCCTCTGCCTCGCAGCACCGTGTCGAGTTCGCTGCCGAAGAAGCCGGTGAGCCTGACGTGGGTGATGACGACGTCGTCGGCCTCCGGCGTGAGCTCGTCGACGATCCGGGACTTCGGCGCGCCTTCGAGGAAGGCCTGCTGCTCCCGGACCATGGCGAAGCTCGGCGTGTTGGGGATGAGGTCCGGGTAGCCGGGGCGGTAGGCGACCCGCGTGTGCACGACGAGGCCGCCGGCGGCCCGCACCGCCGTGGCGACCCGCGCCGCGTACGAGGTGACGCGGTGTCGGGACACCTGCTCGGCGAAGAACGGACCGAACAACCCGTCGGGACTGACGACCTCGTGCTGCCAGTGCACGCCGACGACGGCGGTCCGCACCGGGTCCGGTTCTCGCATCGTTCCTCCCGTCACGGGGCGGAGAGCTGCTGCGGCGCCGGCTGGTAGCCCCGTCCGCCCGCGCCGGCCGGCCCTCTGCCGTACGCGTCGAGGCGCCCCCACCGCCCGGGGATGTCGAGCAGCGCCACGTAGTCGAGATTAGCGGGCAGGACGGGCCTGATCACCAGGTCTTCGCCGACCGGGCGAAGCCCGAGCATCGTGCGCAACAGCAGCAGGGTGGCCCCGGCGGACCACGCCTGCGGGCTGCACGCGGTGGGATAGTTGACCGGGTACTTGGTCTCGGCCCGGCTGTAGCCGGCGAAGGCCTCGGGCAGCCGGCCGTCGTAGAAGACCGCCGCGTCCAGGATTCCGGCGGCGATCCGGGCCGCCTCGTCGGCGAATCCGTACCGGCGCAGGCCCCAGGCGATGAACGAGTTGTCGAACGGCCAGATGGTCCCGACGTGGTAGCCGATCGGGTTGTAGCGGCCGGCGCCCTCGGCCAGCGTGCGCACCCCCCAACCGCTGAACAGTGCCGGCGACATCAGGTGCCGCACCAGGGCGGACGCCTTCGACCCGTCGACGATGCCGCTCCACAGCAGGTGGCCGATGTTGGACGACAGGGCGTCGACCTGCTGGCCGTCGCCGTCGAGCGCGAGGGCCATGTACCGGCCGTCGGCGACCCAGAAGTCGCGGTTGAAGCGCCGCTTGAGGTCGGCGGCCTCCTGTTCCAGCCGGTCCGCGTACTGCGGGTCGTTCCAGATCGTCCGGGCGAGTCGGGCGGTGCGCAGCTTCGCGTCGTACGCGTACCCCTGCAACTCGCAGGTCGCCCTGGGAAAGCCGGGCAGCCGCCCGTCGTGGTACGAGATGCCGTCCCAGGAGTCCTTCCAGCACTGGTTCTCCAGGCCGTTGCGGGTGTTGCGCCGTTCGTAGGAGATGTAGCCGGTGCCGGTCAGGTCGGCGTAGTCGTCGATCCAGTCGATCGCCGCCCGCGCCTCCTGCTCGACCGAGCGGACGAGCCCGACGTCGCCGGTCCAGCGTTCGTACTCGTCGAGCAGCACCAGGAACAGGGGAGTGGCGTCGGCGCTGCCGAAGTAGGGGGTGTGCGGCGTCTCCTCGAACACGCTCAGCTCCCCGTACCGCATCTCGTGCAGGATCCGGCCGGGCTCCTCCTCCCGGAAGTCGTCGACCCGGCTGCCCTGGCGGAACGCGAGCACCCGGAGCGTGGTGGCGGCGAGTTCGGGCACGAACGGCAGCGCCTGGAGGCTGGTGAGGATGCTGTCCCGGCCGAACAGGCTCATGAACCAGGGCAGGCCGGCGGCCGGCACGCTCCTGTCCTCGGCGAGGAAGGGGCTGAACCGCAGCGCGGCCAGGTCGATCAGGCTCCGCCGGTACGCGGCACGCAGGGGCTCCCAGCCGGACTCCAGGCGAGGCGCCTCCGCCAGCCATTCGGTGAGCCGGCGCTCCTTGTCGTGGGAGCGGGCCACCCGTCCCGGGATCGTGAGCCGCTCCAGCCCTCTCGGCATCGGCAGGTCCGGCTCGGCGGTCAGCCTGGTCCGCCAGCTGCTGTGCGGTTCGAGGTGGACGCTCAGCGTCAGGCCGTCGTCGTCGACCTCCACCGGCGTCGTCGCCGAGATGATCGTCTCGCGCCTGAACCGGTCCCGCTCGTAGCCGAGGACGAGGCGTCCCCCGTCGACGCGCCGGTAGTGCCGGCCCTTCTTGCGGGCCGTCGCGTCCTTGACCTCGAAGACGTCCGCGAAGTCGGCGTCGACCTCGATCCTGAGGCTGAGGTCGACCGGCCGGCCGTCGTGGTTGATGATGGTCAGGTCCTCGTGCAGGCCGGCGGCGAGCGTGTGCACCCGACGTACCGAGAGTGTGCTGTTGACGTAGACGTCCTGGTGGCCGGGGACCAGGTAGAACCGGTTCTCGAAGTAGTGGATGTCGTCGATGGAGAGGGTGCTCAGCCGCTCCCCGTCGATCGTCAGCACCCACTTCGACAGCAGGCGCGTGTCGTGGGCGAACAGCCCCAGGGGGGTGTCGGGGGACGCGTCGATGTCGCCGGCACGGTCACAGACCATGAAGGTCGTGCCGTCCAGGATGCCCACCTGCTCCTCATCCATGGCCACCTCCCCGACGTGGCGTACCCCGGGACGCGGGCGGCGGAGGGAACAGTTTCCGGACGGTGGCGAAGATCCGCGGGTTGCCCGCCACGGCGGCCTCGCCGCGCAGCACGGTGGTCAGGAAGTACGCCTCTCCGCTGGCGATCCGGTCGAAGACGGCCCCGTCCGCCTCGACGACCGCGTCCCCGCCCGTCGCCTGTTCCGAGACCGTGATGTCGCCCCTGTCGATGGCGACCAGCCAGTGGTCGGTCCGGCCGTCGCGGCTGATGTCGAAGCGCACGCTGCCCTCGTCGATCGACGTCAGGCGACGGTCGTGCCCCCGGCGCGCGAGGCCGTGGAAGAAATCCTGGGTGGCATCCGCCATGGCGACCCCTCCTCCCGGCCACCATTCCCCCGAATCGCGGCTTCCGCCTCACCCTGAAGAGGTGAACTTCGCCGGTCAGCCGGGGGCGCGCCGGCCCGGCGGCAGGGGCAGCGCCACTAGCCTGGGACTCGATGGATCCCGTCCAGGCAACGCTGCTCGTCGCCGCCGGTCTCGCCACGGGTGCCTTCAACGCGGTCGCGGGCGGTGGCTCCCTGATCGCCTTCTCGGCGCTCATCGGTGTCGGTGTGCCGCCGCTCGTCGCCAAACTGACCAGCACGGTCTCCGTGTTCCCCGGCAACGTGGCGAGCGTCGTGGGAGGGCACCGGGACCTGCCGCCCCGGGGAGACATCCGCCGCGTCCTGCCCGCGGCGGTCGTCGGCGGCGTCGCCGGATCCGTGCTGCTGCTGTTGACGCCCACCCGCGTCTTCGACGTGATCGTGCCGTTTCTGGTGATCGCCGCCTCGACCGTTCTCGGTCTCCAGGACCGACTGGACCGGCTGGCCCGGCGTTCCGCCCTGCGGTACGGCCGGGAACACCCGGCGACCCTACAGGTCTCCGTCGCACTGGGCGGTGTCTACGGCGGTTACGTCGGCGCCGGGTTCGGCATCGTCCTGGTCGCCACCCTGGCGCTCCTCCAGCACGAACCGCTCACCAGGACGGTCGCCCTGAAGAACCTGCTGTCGGCTGCCATCTCGTTCGTGGCCGTCGTGCTCTTCGTGTTCTTCGGCACCGTCGACTGGGCGGCGGTGGGGCTCCTGGCCCCGGCGACCGTCGTCGGCGGCTACGCCGGGGCGCGCCTGCTCCGCAGGCTGCCCGGCGGCCTGCTCAGGGCGGTGGTCGTCACGTTCGGGGTGCTCTTCGGTCTGGTCCTGCTGGGCCGCAACGTCCTGTAGGCCGCACCCGGGAACGGCGGCGGCCCCGCCGCCGGGCGGCGTCGACTTCGACGCGCCCGACGGCGGGGCCAGTTCCGACCGGGTCAGCCTACGGAGACCTGGCGGGCGAGCGCCGCACCGCCGGCCTCGAAGGCGGCCAGGACGGAGGTGGGCGTGCCACCGGTGACCGGCACCAGGACGGTCACCTGACGACCGGAGGACACCTGCACCGTGCGCTCGCCGAGCGACCGGTCGCCGTCCCAGGTGTGCAGGTACACCGTGCCGGCGCGGTCGGCCTGGACGGTCACCTGCACACCGCCGGCCACCTGCCGTTGTCCGGTCAGCTTCAGCGCCCGCTCGGGCAGCCGGGCGACGGCTGCCGGAGCGACCCCGTCCACCGCCGACTGCGCGATGGTCTGCGGGCTGTGCACGCTGCGGGCAGCGGTGTCCGGGAAGACCGGGGTGCTGGGCTGCCGCTGGGCCGGGGTGAGGCCGGGCAGGGTGACCAGACCGTACCGGTACGGGTCGGCCCGGACGCCGGTGAAGGTGGACCAGCCCAGCCGGGACTGGGAGCTGAGGTCCTGGGTGTCCGAGTCGTACACCAGCACGTTGAAGCCCATCCGGGCCGGGTCGATCGCGTCGGGCAGCACCGCGAACGGGATGCGCGCCTCAAGGGTGTAGCCGGTGTACGGCGCGGTGACCTTGCTGACCACGGTCATCCCCGGGGCGGTCGTCTCGCCCGGTCCCTGCCGGTTGTCGGCGTCGCGCTGCCAGCACGGCGGGTTGCCGTTGGCGGGGTCGTCGGTGATCGGGAAGATGCCCGCCTTGAACACGGTGGAGGTGTCCGTCGAGTTCCCCTTCGGGTCCACGATGATCTCCACGCTGTCGGTGCGCCGCTGCCGCTTGCAGTCCTGCGGCACGACCTTCTTGCCGAGCACGTCGTCGGTGACCTGCACGTAGACGAGGAGCGCGTCCTCGGTCCAGGCGATCCGGCCGGTGGCCGAGGCGTCCTGCGGCGTGGTGGCCTGCCCCTCCCAGATCCGGGACAGGTTCAGCTCCTCGCCGGTGTACTCGCCGGGGGAGGCCACCCCGTCGACGGCGTGGTCGTGCCCGGCGCGCGGGACCTCACTGGTCGGCACGATCTCCAGGGCGCCGGTCTCCACGGTGCTGCCGGCGGCGCTGGTGGTGGTGATGGTGATCCCGTAGTCGCCGTTCGTGCCGCCCTCGTTGGCGGTCGGCAGGCTGGCGTCGCTGGTGACGGTGAAGGTGACCGCCCCGGTCGCGCCCGGCGCCAGGTCGGCGTAGCTCTTGGTCGCCGCGTCGGCGGTGAAGCCGGTCGGCAGGCCGAGGGCGACGGTGCCGCTCTGCGCGGTCTCGCCGTGGTTGCGCAGGTCCACCCGGACCGACCGGCTCTTGCCGGAGCCGACGGTGAGCACCGGCTTGATCAGGGTGTCCAGCTGCGGGTAGCCGCTGTCGCCGGCCCAGGTGCGGAACAGCCCCACCTCGGGCAGCGGCTCCAGGGTGCCGCGCACGTCGGCGACCACCCGGACCGCGCGGTCGGTGCGGCCGGTGCCCTGACCGGTGGTCAGGGTCGCGCCGACGAGGTGCTGCTCGTTGGTGTCGGCGCCGGCGGGGACGGTCACGGTGAAGGTGACGGTCCGCTCCTTGCCGGCCGGCACGGCGCCCCGCAGCGCGCCGGAACCGGTGGCGGTCCAGCCCTGCGGCAGCCGCAGGGAGACCTTCGGCGCGGTGAGCGCCCGGTTGCCGGGTGCCCGGACGTGCGCGGTGACCTCGACGGTCTGGCCGGGCGCGAGGTCGAACCGGTCGGCGGTCAGGTAGAGCTCGCTGCCGCGGGGCAGCGCGCCGGCTGCCGGGGGCAGCACCGAGCCGCGCAGGATCGCCTCGGGGGAGGTGTCCGCCGGGTCGTACGGGACGCGGCTGTCGACGAGGGTGTAGAAGTCGCAGCGGATCTTCGTCGGGTCGGTCGGGGCGGCGGCGCTGCCGGCCCAGCCCTGGCTGACGTACTCACGGCGGGCCTCGACCTCGACCTCGGCCCAGGTCCTGCCGTCGGCGCCGCGGGCACCCTCCCAGACGCCGAACACCTGGTCGGTCGGGACGGTCGGCACGAAGCTGGAGGCGCACTCCGGCCCGGTCGACGAGCTGCCGGTACCACCGGTACGCAGGAACTTCGCCGCCCGGAACGGCTTCAGCCCCTCCTTGGTGACCTGCTCGGGGAAGGCCTTCGGGTCGGCGGCGGCGTGGAACGCCTCGGCGGCGAACCGGGCGGCCTGCTGGTGGTTGCCGTGGTTGCCGGGCGTGGGCGACGGGTTCATCGTCATGACGATCTCGGGCCGGGTCTGCCGGATCACCCGGACGATCTGGGCCAGCGTGTCGTCGTGTCCCCAGATCTGCTCGGACAGGGGCGCGGACGCGGTGTACCAGAAGTCGACGCGGTCGAGGTTGTAGAGGTTCTCCACCCCGGCGCGGCCGATCGCGGTGCGCTCCTCGCGCTCCCGGATGATGCCCAGCGGCGGGCCCTCCTCCAGGCCGACGGCGTTGCCGCCGCCCTCGCCACGGGTGATGGTGACGACGCCGGCCTTGGCGCCGTGCTTCTCCTTCCACTGCCCGAGGGTGGCGAGGCTGCCGGCCTCGTCGTCGGGGTGGGCGCTGACGAAGAGGACGTCGAGGTCGACGGTGTCGGTCGACCGGGCGTCGGTGGGGGCGGCGAGGGCGACGGCCGGTGTCCCGGACAGGGCCAGGGCGAGCGCCGTGGGTAACAGGAACGCCTTGAGACGCATGCAGATCCTTTCACTGGACGCGAGGTCCGCGCAGCGGCCTGCGACGTCGGACGCGGGGGCGTCGACGTGGGGTCGCGGTCGGACGGTGAGAGGGCGGTCAGGGGGCGCCGGCGCGAGGGGCGCCGGCGTCACCGGGGTACGCAGTGGAACGGAGTTCCGTACACACTGGAAGGCCTTCGCCCGGTGACGCTAGGGACCGGCGAGGCGGCCAGTCAATGCTTTGCAAGGTCTTTCTTTATTTGCGAAAGAAATTAACTCGCCGTCAGCGGGGTGCTGCCGGCCGTGGAGCCGGCAGGCCATCGGCCCTGCCGAGGCCCGATGCGAGGGCGTTTCTCCTGCTCATGAAGGAGTCCGCAAGGTAACGAGACGGTTTCGTTACTTGACTCAATAGTTCGTTCGCCGTAGGAAGGAAGTGTGACTGACGTGGTGACGCCACCAACGAGCCCGGTGAGCCGGGAGCGGTCGAAGGAGATCAAGCGGTTGTCCGTCATCTCCACCGCCCGCCAGGTGCGGGTGCTCTCCCGCGCCGAGTTGACCGAGCTCACCGGGCTGAGCCCCGCCACGCTCACCCCGCTCGTGCGCGAGCTAATCGCCGAGGGGTACCTCATCGAGCGCGGCCCCGGGACCTCCCGCACCGGCCGGCCGCGGGCGATGCTGGAGTTCAACCCCCGGGCCGAGCTGGTCGCCGCGGTCTCCCTGGAGCCGTCCCGGATCAGCTGCGAGATCGCCGACAGCGACGGCGCCGTCATCGCCCACCGCGCGGTCCGGCTCGCCGGCGACATCGTCGACACCATCTGCCGCTCGGTGCCGGAGCTCGCCGGCGACGGGCTGCCGGCGCTACGCGGGGTGGCGATCGCCGCGCCCGGCATCTCCACCGGCGGCGCCGTACGCCTGGCCCCCTCGGTCGGCCTCGTCGAGGGTCGACCGGTGGGGGAGTCGGTGCAACGGCGGCTCGGCGTGCCGGTGGTGGTGGACAACGACGTGAACCTGATGGCGGCCGGCGAGCACGCCGTCGGCGCGGGCAGCGACGTCGCCGACCTGCTGCTGTTGCACGTGGCCGACGGCATCGGCGCCGGCCTGGTCCTCGACGGTCAGGTCCGCCGGGGCTCCGGCGGGGCCGCCGGGGAGGTCGGCTTCCTGCCCCTGGATCCGAGCGACCTGGGCCACGACGGGATCGGCCCGTTCGAGGCCCGCTGGTCGGAGAACGCCATCGCCGAGCGGATGGTGGCGATGGCCCCCGGGCGGCGGCCGGACTCGCCCGTGGCCGACCTGGTGGCGCTGGCCGCCGTCGACGAACGGGCCGCCGCGTACCTGGACGACGTGCTCGCGGCCTGGTCGCGGCTGATCGTCTCCTGCGTCTGCGTCGTCGATCCCGGGCGGGTGCTGCTCAGCGGGGCGGCCGCCCACCTCGACGACGCCGCCGTCGAGCGGCTCCAGGCCCTGGTCGCCGCCGCCGCGCCGAGCGCCACCGAGGTACGCCGGGCGGTGCTCGGCGACCGGGCGGTGCTGCACGGGGCGGTCAGCTACGCCCTCTCCGCGGCAGCCGCCGGCATGCCCACGCTGCTGCCGACCCCCTGACCACACACCACGCACACCCTAGTTCCCCCCACACCCCTCGGAGGTACCCCATGAGACGTCGACTTCTCCTCGCCGGTGCGCTCGCCACCGTGCTCGCCGCCGGCACCGCCTGCGGTGGCGGTGGCGGCGGTGGTGGCGGCGACGACAAGGCCGCCGGCGCGAGTGTCGAGAAGCTGACCATCTACACCGCCCGCGACAAGAAGGTCTCGACCTACGTCGTGGACCAGTTCACCGCCAAGTACCCCGAGTACAAGGGCAAGGTCGAGATCCTCAACCTGGGCGCCCAGGAGATCCTGGAGCGGGTCCGGGCCGAGAAGGCCAACCCGCAGGCCGACGTCTGGTGGGGCGGCACCCAGCAGGGGCTCTCCGCCGGCGCCGCGGAGGACCTGCTGGCCGCCTCGCAGCCGGCGTTCGCCAGCAAGATGGACCCGAAGTACAAGGACGCCGAGGGCCGCTGGTTCGGGGAGATCCTGCTTCCCGAGGTCATCATGTACAACAACAAGGCGCTCACCCCGGAGCAGGCCCCGAAGGACTGGGACGACCTGCTGAAGCCGGAGTGGAAGGACAAGATCATCATCCGGGACGTGGCCGCGTCCGGCACGATGCGGTCGATCTACGCGTCGATGATCATGCGGCAGTCCCCGGACGGCAGCAACCCGCAGCCCGGCTACGACTGGCTCAAGAAGCTCGACGCCAACACCGGCGCGTACGCGGCCAACCCGACCGACCTCTACCTCAAGCTCTCCCGCCAGCAGGGCACGCTCAGCGCCTGGAACCTCCAGGACATCCTGCTCCAGGCCCACCAGTCGAACATGCCGTTCGGCTACGTGATGCCGGCCTCCGGCGCCCCGGTGCTGGTCGACGGCATCGCCGCGGTCAAGGGCGGCAACGCCACCGGCGCGCAGAAGTTCATGGAGTTCCTCTTCGACGACAAGCTCCGCGCCGACCTGGCCAAGGACTACTACCAGATCCCGGCCGTGGACATCGCCGAGAAGCCGGAGTGGCTGGCCCAGCTCGATCTCAAGCCGCTGGACGTCAACTGGGACGTGATCGGCAAGAACGAGACCGAGTGGATCAACCACTGGAACAGCCAGATCAAGAACAAGGGCTGACCGCCCGGGCGTCCGGGGGCGGGCCCGTCCCGCCCCCGCGCCCGTATCCCACGACCGACCAGGTCCGGTACCGCACGAAGGAGAGGACCTCATGATCGATGTCACGCTGGAGTCGGTGAGCAAGCGCTTCGCGCGCGGCGGCGACACCGCGGCCGTGGACGACGTCGACATCAGCATCGCCGCCGGGGAGTTCTTCACGCTGCTCGGCCCGAGCGGTTGCGGCAAGACCACCACCCTGCGCATGGTGGCGGGGTTCTACTTTCCCACCTCCGGCCGGATCCGGTTCGGCACCGAGGACGTCACCCGCCGGCCGCCGAACAAGCGCGACACCGGCATGGTGTTCCAGAACTACGCGCTCTTCCCGCACATGAGCGTCGCGCAGAACGTCGCGTACGGCCTGAAGATCCGCAAGGTCGGCCGGGCCGAGTCGCGGCGGCGGGTCGAGGAGGCGCTCGGCCAGGTGCACCTCGCCGGCTACGGCGACCGGCGCATCGACGAGCTCTCCGGCGGCCAGCAGCAGCGCGTCGCCCTGGCCCGGGCGCTGGTGATCCGGCCCCGTACCCTGCTGCTCGACGAGCCGCTGTCCAACCTCGACGCCAAGCTGCGCGAGGAGACCCGGGTGGAGATCCGCCGCATCCAGCGTGAGGCCGGCACCACCTCCATCTACGTCACGCACGACCAGGCCGAGGCGATGGCCATGTCGGACCGGATCGCGGTGATGCAGTCCGGCCGGGTGCAGCAGATCGGCGCCCCGCAGGAGATCTACCACCGCCCGGCGACCAGCTTCGTCGCCCGCTTCATCGGTCGCAGCAACGTGCTCAGCCTGCCGGTGGTCGCCGCCGCCGAGCAGACCGTCACCGTGGGGCTGCCCGCCGGCGGCGAGATCGCCGCGCCCGCCCCGACGGGGCACGGCCTGCGTCAGGGCGACACCGCGCTGGTGTCCGTCCGCCCCGAGCACATCGGGCTCACCTCGGCCACCGAGGCGGGCGCGCTGCCCGGCCGGGTCACCGAGTTGGAGTTCACCGGCATGGCCACCAACCTCGTGGTCGACCTGGCCGGCGAGTCGGTGCAGGTCGCCGCGATCGACGTGCCGGCCGGGATCGCCGCCGGCGACCAGGTCGGGCTGCGGCTGAACCGGGAGCGGATGTGGGTGGTGCGTCCGTGAGCACCATCCCCGCCACCCCCGGCCCGGCCACCGTCGCCCCGGTCACCCGGGAACCGGCGCCGCCGCGCGAGCCGCGCCGCCGGTTCGCCGACCGCTTCGCCGGCGGCACCGGTTCCCGCTGGTTCCCGTACGTCCTGGTCTTCCCGCTCGCCCTGATCCTCTTCGGGTACGTGGTGCAGCCGATGTTCGCCACCTTCGCCGAGAGCGTCGGCGTGGACGGGGTGGAGAACTACGGCAGCTTCGTCACCGGCGGCGGCGTCGCCCGCTCGTCCCTGGTCACCTCGCTGATCATCTCCGCCGCGAGCGTGCTGCTCTGCGGGATCGTCGGCGTGGCGATGGCCTTCCTGCTCAAGCGCTTCTCGTTCCCCGGCCGCAAGCTGATCGAGGCGATCATCCTGGTGCCGGCGGCGCTGCCGCCGCTGATCGGGGCGATCTCCTTCCAACTGCTCTACAGCGAGACCGGCATCCTGCCGCGCGGCCTCCAGCAGCTCCTCGGCACCGAGAACCCGGTGCTGCCGTTCAGCGGCATCGCCGGGGTGCTGGTCGTGCACACGTTCACCATGTACCCGTACTTCTACCTGTCCGCCTCGGCCGCGCTGTCCGGGATGGACCCGTCGGTGGAGGAGGCGGCGTACAACCTGGGCGCCGGCCGGGTCCGGGTGTGGCGCACGGTGCTGCTGCCGATGCTCACCCCGGCGCTGGTCTCCGCCTCGCTGCTGGTGTTCATGACCTCGCTGGCGTCGTACACCGCCCCGCTGCTGTTCGGGGTGGACCAGACGATGACCATGCAGATCTACATCAACCGCACCAACGGCGACCTGCCGATGGCCTCCACGTACGCCTCGGTGCTCGGCGTGGTCTCGGTGCTGTTCCTGCTCGGCATGCGCTGGTACGAGGGGCGGCGCAGCTACCGCTCCCAGTCCAAGGGCGTCGCCGCGCACCGTCGCGAGATCACCAACCCGCTCGGCAAGTGGCTCGCCCTGGTCGCGTCGGTCCTGGCCACCGCCGTGCTGCTCGCCCCGGTGGCGACCATCGCCCTGGTCGCGTTCTCCCAGGACGGCTCCTGGACCACCGAGGTCATCCCGGCGGCGTACACCATGCAGAACTTCGTCACGATCTTCAGCGATCCGGCGGCGTTCCAGCCGATCCTCAACTCGTTGCAGATGAGCCTGCTCGCGACCGTCGGCTGCGTCGTTGTCGGCGTGCTCATCGCGTACGCGGTGCGGCGGCTGAACTTCCGCGGCCGGGGCCTGCTGGACGTGGCCGTCATGCTGGCCTGGGCGCTGCCCGGCACGGTGGTGGCGATCAACCTGATCTCGGCGTTCAGCACGGGCAACGCGTTCAGCTTCGGGCAGGTGCTGATCGGCACCTTCTGGATCATGCCGCTGGCGTACTTCGTGCGGTTCCTTCCGCTGGTGTTCCGGTCCAGCTCGGCCGCCCTGGCGCAGCTCGACCCGTCGCTTGAGGAGGCCGCGCGCAACCTGGGCGCGTCCTGGTGGCGGGCGTTCGGCACCGTGACCCTGCGGCTGATGCTGCCGGGTGTGCTGGCCGGCGCGCTGCTCGCCTTCGTGCACGGCGTCGGCGAGTTCGTCGCCTCGGTGCTCATCTACACCTCCGACACCGCGCCGATCTCCGTGGAGATCAACAACCGGATGTACTCGTTCGAGGTCGGCACCGCCGCCGCGTACGGCATGCTCCAGGTGGTCCTGATCTTCGTGGTGATGGTGGTCTCCGGTCGCCTGGAGGGTGGCCGGCGCTCCAGTCGGGAGGCGGCCAAGTGGACGGCGTGAGCGCGGCCTGGCCGGCGGGCGGCGGGCTGGTTCCCGCCGCCCGGATCCCCGGCGGGGAGCTGGCGGCGGTCGCCGAGGCGGCGGACTTCGCGGTGCTGCCGGTCGGCGCGGTCGAGTGGCACGGCCCGCACCTGCCGCTCGGCACCGACCTGATCCTCGCCGAGGGCTTCGCCGCCGAGAGCGCGATCCCCGGCGACGGCGCGGTGCCGCCCGGCGGCGGCACCCCGGACGGCACCGCGAGCCCGGCCGGCGGGCGACCCGCGACGGGTCCGCGCGGGGTGCTCTTCCCCGCCGTGCCGTACGCGGCCTGCCCCGGCCAGACCCGGCCGTGGCCCGGCACCGTGGCGATCCGGCCCGAGATCGCGGTCGGCTACCTCGCCGACGTCATCGAGGGGATCGTGG
This sequence comes from Micromonospora sp. NPDC048170, assembly GCF_040652795.1. Classification (NCBI taxonomy): domain Bacteria; kingdom Bacillati; phylum Actinomycetota; class Actinomycetes; order Micromonosporales; family Micromonosporaceae; genus Micromonospora; species Micromonospora sp. NPDC048170. Next base: position 101,293 of record NZ_JBEZMR010000011.1, on the reverse strand, counting down.
CCGCCGGGTTCCCCCGGCTGCTGATCGTCAACGGACACGACGCCAACATGTCCACCGTCCGGGCCGCCATGGAGTGGGTCTCCGGGCGGCGCACGGCGAGCCTGCTGCTGGTCAACTGGTTCCAGCTGGTCACCCCCGCCGAGACCGCCGAGCTGTACGGCCCGCTGCCGGCGCGCGGCCACGGCGGGGCGTACGAGACCTCGGGGGTGCTCGGCTTCGACCCCGGCGCGGTCCGCCTCGACGCCGTCGCCGACCTGCCGCCGAAGCCGAAGCTGCCGGTGACCCACCCGTACGTGCTGGTGGAGTCCCGGCCCGACCCGTGGCAGGGCTGGTCCGGGCACATCTCGCTGGCCGGCGAGGAGGCCGGCCGGCGGGTCCGGCAGCTGGCCGGGGCCCGGCTGCGCGAGGTCGTCGCCGCCTGGGTGGCCGCCCCGCCGCCCGCCCCGCCCACCGACGCCCCGCTGCCCACCGCCGCGCCGGCCCGGCCGGCCGGCGGACCCGAGCCCGAGGAGGCGCCGTGACCGTCGACCGTGGACTGGACGTCGTCGACTTCCACCTGCACTTCCGCATCGGCACCGACGAGACGATCCAGGGCTGCGAGCACGCCGCCGGGATGCACCCCGGCGGCGAGCACGAGCGCGCCGTACGGGCCGCCGGCTCCGCCCCGTACGCGCAGCGGTGGCGGCAGGCGTGGGGCTTCCCCGACCCGGAGCCGCCCGCCCCGCGCTGGCAGGACGAGGCGGACCGATGGGCCGAGGAGTTGCGCGCGGTCGACGTGCGCCGGGCCGTCTTCGTCACCGGCGGCGGCAACGACACCGTCGCCGACGTGGTGGACCGCCACCCCGACCTGCTGCTCGGCTTCGCCCACCACGACCCGTACGGGCCGGGCGCCGCCGCCGAGCTGGAACGCGCGGTCGTCGAGCGCGGCCTGCGCGGGCTGAAGCTCTTCGCCCCGCTGCTGCGCGGCCCGCTCGACGACGAGGCCCTCGACCCGCTGTGGGGCACCGCCCAGCGCCTCGGCGTGCCGGTGCTGATCCACATCGGTCACTACGGCAGCGCGGGCGGCCTGTCCCACGGCCGGTACGGCGGCCCCGACGAGCTGGCCCGGATGGCCCGCCGCTTCCCCGAGCTCGCCGTGGTGGTGCCGCACTTCGGCGTCCAGCACGTGCAGGACCTGCTCTTCGCCGCCTGGGGCTGCCCGAACATCCACGTCGACACCTCCGGGTCGAATCAGTGGGTGCGCTGGATGCCGTACAAACTGACGCTGGAGGAGCTGTTCCGGCGCTGCTACGAGACCATCGGCCCGCACCGGATCGTGTTCGGCAGCGACTCGTCGTGGTTCCCGCGCGGTTACGTCACCCGCTACCTCGACGACCAGCTGCGGATCTGCCGCGAGCTGGGGCTGCCCGACGACCACCTACGCGCGATCTTCGCCGGGAACGCCGAGCGCCTGCTCGGCCTGCACGACTGACCGGCTGACGCCCGGGCGCGACGCGCGACGCCGCGCCCGGCACGGAAGGAAGTAGAGACCGTCATGAGCACACCCGCGCTGACCACCTACCAGCGGCACCACCTCCGGCCGACATACGACCACCACGTCGGGTACCTCTTCCCGGCGATGGTGCGGGCCAGCCAGGCCCACGTGGTGATGCTGACCGAGCAGGGGCTGGTCCCCGCCGATCGGGGCGCCCGGCTGCTGCGCGGGCTGGCCGAACTGCGTGCCGACACCGCCGGGGCGCCGGAGTTCGACGGCACCTTCGAGGACACCTACTACCTGATGGAGAAGCGGCTGGCGCAGGCGTGCGGCATCCCCACGTCCGAACTGGACGTGCAGATGGCCCGCAGCCGCAACGACCTCGACGCCGGCGTGTTCCGCATGCTGCTGCGCGACCAGCTGCTCGGGGTCCTCGACCGGGTGCTCGCCGCCGGCACGACCGCCCTGGACTCCGCGCACCGGTACGCCGACGTGGTGATCACCGGCTACACCCACCGCCGGCCGGCGCAGCCCACCACCATCGGGCACGCCCTCGCCGGCTACGCCGAGGCCCTCGCCGGCGAGGCCGTCGCCTACGCCGAGCTGATCGACGCCCTCAACACCTCGCCGCTGGGCTCCTGCGCCTTCGCGGGCACCGACCTGGACATCGCCCCCGCCCGGGTGGCCGAGCTGCTCGGCTTCGACGGCCTGGTCACCAACTCCTACGAGGCGGTGGCCGGTGCCGACCACCTCGTGCGGGTCGGCACCCTCAACGCCCAGGCCCTCGCGACCGGCGCCCGGCTGGCCCGTACGCTGATGGACTGGCTGAGCTGGCGCTGGGTGACCACTCCCGGCGACTTCACCCAGGGCAGCAGCATCATGCCGCAGAAGCGCAACCCGGTGGTGCTGGAGCACCTCGTCTCGATGGCCGGCGCCACCGCCGCCGACGCCGCCTCGGTGCTCAACAACGTCGGCGCCGCCTGGTGGGAGGACTCCAACAACGCCACCACCGACGTGCAGGTGCGGCTCTGGGAGAGCAACGACCGCACCGACCGCTTCTTCGCCCTGCTCGGCGGTTTCCTCGCCGAGATCGAGCCGCTGGAGCCGCCGTCGGCGGAGGAGATCGTCGCCTCCGGAGCCACCACCACCGCGGCGGCCGACGCGTTGACCCGGCACGGGGTGCCGTTCCGGGCCGCCCACTCGGTGGTCGGCCGGCTGGTCCGCGGCGGCGCACCGGGCACCTGGACCGCGCAGACCGTCCGGGCGGCGGCCGAGGGGATCGCCGACGGGCTCGACGACTCCGCCGTCGCCGACCTGATCGCCGCCGCCGTACGCCCGGAGCTGGTGCTCGACCGTGCCCAGGTCGACGGCCCCGGCGCGGACGCGGTGCGTGCCCAGGTGGCGGTGCTGCGCGGCACCTTCGACACCGTCGCCGGCCGGCTGGCCGCCGTCCGGGCCCGCCTCGCCGCCGCCGACGAGGCGCTGGACGCGGTCGCCGCGCAGGGGGCCGCCCGATGAGGGCGCGGGACGTGGCGGTCCGGGGCGTGGCGGTGGCCCGGTGAGCGTGCGGCTGGCCGGCCGGGCCGCCCAGGCCACGCCGCCGGCCGGCGACGCGGGCGTGCTGCTCGGCATCGACTTCGGCGGCACCAAGATGGCGGTCGGGGTGGCCGACGGCGAGGGCCGGCTGCTGGCCAGCGAACGGGTCCCGACGCACGCCGAGCAGGGTGCCCCGCAGGCCCTGGACCGGGCGCTGGAGCTGGCCGCGAAGCTGGTGGGGGAGGTCGGCGCGCCGGTCGCGGCGGCCGGCATCGCCTCGCCGGGCGTGGTCCGCTCCGACGGCATCGACCTGGCCCCGAACGTGCCCGGCTGGGACGGGCTGCGCCTCGCCGACGCGGTCCGCGACCGGTTGGGGGTGCCGGCGGTGGCGGTCGACAACGACCTCAACGCCGCAGCCCTGGCCGAGTTGCGGCTCGGCGCGTTGCGCGACGCCGACCCCGGCCTGGTGGTCGGGATCGGCACCGGGGTGGCGGCGGCGGTCACGGTCCGCGGGTCTGTGTTGGCCGGTCACCACGGGACGGCCGGCGAGATCGGGTACGCCGTGGCCGGCGGCCCGTGGCCGGGCACGATGCTGGAGCTGGACTTCTCCGGCCGGGCGCTGGACGGGCTCGCCGAGTCGCTCGGGGTGTCGGGCGGGGCACGCGGGCTGGCCGCCGCCGCCGAGCAGCCCGGTCCGGCCCGGGACGCGCTGAGCGCCCGGGTGGACGAGTTGGCCCGGCACCTGGTCACCTGCTGCCTGCTGCTCGACCCGCAACGGGTGGTGCTGGTCGGCGGGGTGGCCGGCAACGCGCTGATCCGCGGCCTGCTCGGGGAGCGGATGGCGGCGGTCCTGCCGTACCCGCCGGAGGTGGTGCTGTCGCGCTTCGCCGACGACGCCGCGTTGCTCGGCGCGGTCATCCTCGCCCGCGAGGCGGTCACGACGCCCCGGTGACCGACCGGCCGGCCTCCGTACCCCGGGGGCCGGCCGCCCGGCGGCGTCCTGGTTGTCGGTGTCCGCCGGTAGCGTGCCGGCCGTGACGCACACCGACTGGTCCGACGTACCCGGGCGGCTCGCTCGGCTGGCCGCCGATCCCGCTGCCGAGAAGGTCTTCGGCGCCCACGCCCACGAGTGGACGCTGGAGCCGCCGCTGCGCGCCGAGGAACTGGCCGAGCTGGAGGGGCAACTGCGCGTCGAGTTGCCCGAGGAGTACCGGGCGTTCCTGCTCGCGGCGGGCCGGGGCGGCGCCGGGCCCGCGTACGGGCTCTTTCCGCTGCGCCGGGTCGGCGGCCGCTGGGCCTGGGAGGGCGACGGCGCCGACCTCACCGACCGCGACACCCTCATCCGGGCGTTCCCGCACACCGAGGCGTTCAACCCGGCCGACGCGCTGCCCGAGCAGCCCGACGAGGAGGACTTCGACACGGTCGAGGCCTTCAACGAGGCCGAGGACGCCTACTGGGAGCGCTACAACGAGGTGGTCTACACCCCCGAGCACTCGATCGGGCTGCTCTACCTGTGCCACCTCGGCTGCGCGCTGCGGGAGGCGCTGGTGGTCAGCGGCCCGGCGCGGGGCCGGATGTGGGCCGACGACACCGCCGACGGCGGCGGTTTCCGGCCGCTGTTCGACGACGACGGCACGCCGCTCGGCTTCGCCCGCTGGTACCGGCGCTGGCTGGACGCGGCGGAAGTGTCGCAGGAGGTGGCTACCGTGCGGGCATGAGCGCCCCGCCCCCTGCCGGCATCGACCCGATCTAGGCTGCCGACGCGGTCCGCGGGTGCGGCCAGGTGCGCTGCGCGGGTCCGGCGGCGGGTAGGGCGTCGCGGCCCCGGCCGTCGGTCTGCCCCGCGGCGGGCGACGTCTGCCGGGGCTCGGCCCGGGCCATGCGCAGCGCCCGCTGGGCGTTGTGCCAGGGCGGGCAGGGCCAGGCCTGACCCGCGCAGAGCAGGTTGTGACAGCCGCCGTCCCCGTCCGGCTCGTGGGCGTCGGCCACGTCCAGGGCGAGCTTCCACAGCAACGGGTCGGTCACCTCGTCGGGACGGTCGGCCTGGCGGTCGGATCGGTCGATGGTGGCGTCGGTCACGAGTTGATCCCCCTTGAGCACAGGTGCGATCTACACCCTTCTCCAGTTTCCACGCAGGTCAAACCCCGACACCCCTTCCGGAGTGCGGAGTCCGCCAGGTGGACTCCCGGTCAGGCCAGGTCGAGCTGCACGGTGGCGATCTCCCAGGCCCGCATCGGCAGGCGGACGGCTCCGTCGCCCTCGACGACCAGCGGGTCGCGCGGCCGGCCGAGCAGATCCGCTCGCCACGCCCCGCGCAGCCCGGGGGCCTCGATGACGGCGGTGGTGTCCGCCGGCGTCTGCGCGACCAACCGTACCTCGGTGCGTCCGTCGCGGTCCCGCGCGCTGGTCAGCACGACCCCCGGGCCGTCGACCGCCAGCCCGACGGCCGGGGCCGGCAGTGCTACGGTCGGCTCGGCGGTGCCGGGGAAGGCCAACGGCTCGTGCCGATAAACCTCAGTGGCCTCCAACACCCCGGCCTCGTGCCAGGCGCCCCGGAACGGCAGCACCGCCAGCTCGACCGTGCGTACGCCGCGACACTGCGCCAGGGGCGTGGGCAGCTGCGGACCGGCCGGCTCGTCGCGCAGGGCGTGCCGGTTGCGTGACAGCATCCCGATCGCGCGCAGCACGGTGACCGCCAACTCCCGACCGGAGTCGGTCAGCTCGTACTCCGTCGGCTGGGTCAGCAGGACGGCGAGCGAGCCGTCCGGGCCGCCCGCGGCCACGAACCCGGACGCGGGGAACGTGGGCAGGGGCACCTCACCACCGCCGCCCTCCGCGGTCAGCCCCCGCGCGACGACGGCGAACTGGCCCTCGGCGTACGACGTGTCGGCCGGCGACGGCAGCGGCAGGTGCAGCCGGACGCGGTGGTCGTCGCAGCGGTTGTCGAACTCGACCCGCAGCCGGACGAACCGTTCGCCGCTGCGCAGTTCGACGCGCGTGGTGACGACGGTCGCCTCGCGTTCCACGGCGCGGGAGCCCGCGTCGACGTCGGCGGCGGCCGGCCAGCGGTACTCGCGGACCACGTCGAGCACGGCGGTCAGCGGCCCGTCGTGGCGCACCACGGTCCGTACCGCCCGGGGCTTGTCGACCAGCTCGTCGGCGGCCGGTGGGGCGTAGTTGTAGCTGTCACCCACGTCGCCGCCGTCGACGATCCGGCCCACCCCGTCCACGCCGACGCCGTCCGGGGTGGAGAGCCGCAGGGTGCCGTCCTCGGCGACGTCCACCCGCAGCAGCCCGTTGTCGACCGTGTGGCCGGTCACCGTCACCGGCGCGGGCACCGGCCCGGCGGCCGGCGGCAGCGCCACCGGCCGCACCGCGGCGTGCCCGAGCGCGGGCAGCTCCACCAGGGCGGCGACCGTGGCCCGGGCGGCGGCGACGATGCGCACCCGCCACCGGTCGGGCTGCCCGGCGGCGGCCAGCGCCAGCCGGACGTCCTCGACGTCGAAGGCCGGGTCGCCGTGCCGGGCCACCCGGAAGGTGAGGGTGGCGTCGGCGGCGGACACCGACCAGTCGGTGATCTCCTGACCGTAGAGTTCGCGGCCGTGCACCCGGGCGAGGACGGCCGGCAGGCCGGCCGCCGGCACCACGTCGTCGGCGAGCAGCGTCCGGGCCCGGTCGAGCACCTGCGCGGTCACCGTGCGGCCGTCGGCGTCGGCCAGCCCCACCGCGCCGTCGGGCGGCGTCTCGACGTCCAGGCGCACCAGGGCGGTGCGGGGTGCCGGGGTGGGGTTGAACAGCAGCCAGGCGTCCCGGGGCGCGGTGGCGGCCAGCCGCGCGCCGACCAGGTCGCAGACGGCACGGCCGAGCTGGTCGGCCTCGGCGAGGCGGGCGGAGACCTGCTCGGCGGTCTCGTCGCAGCCGCACCCGGTCACCGAGTCGTGGCAGCTGGCGTCGATCAGCCGGGTCCAGGCCATGTCGAGGAACCGCTGCACGGACGCGTCGTGCGCCAGCGCGGCGAGGGGCTCGGCGTACCGTTCGACGCGCCGCTCCGCGCGGCCCATCGCCTGCTTGAGGTGGCCGCGTACGGAGATCACGCCGGGCAGGACGTTGGCCCGGGCGTGCGAGCGCAGTTCGCCGGCCACGACGGGCAGCCCGTCGACGGTGGCCGGTTGGCTGGCGAAGTACTCGGCGAGGGTGCCGAGCCGCAGCCGGGTGTCGTCGAGGCCTGCGGCGGCGAGCAGGTCGGGAGCCTCCGGCGCCGGGGCGGCGTGGTCGGCGCCGTACATGGCCAGCATCGGGGTGTCGTCCCCGGCCGGCCGCCACTTCCCGAGCCGGGCGGCGAGGTCGGCGGCCCGACGGTTGACCAGCGCGGCGTCGTCCATCAGGCCGGCCGCGTTGCCGTAGCCGCCCGGCAGGTACTCGGTGCGCACGGCGGTGCCGTCCGGCGCCTGCCACGCGAAGGCGCGCGTGCGTACGCGTTGCGGGACGCCGCGGAACACGCAGGCGTGGGCGAGCCCCGCGCCGGCCAGGATCTGTGGCATCTGGGCGATGTGGCCGAACATGTCGGGCAGGTAGCCGACCGGCATGGCGCCGCCCAGCTCGGTGCTGCGGGTCAGCCCGCGTTCCAGGTTGCGCACGATGTTCTCGCCGGAACAGAGGAACTCGTCGAGCAGGATCTGCCACGGGCCCACGGCCAGCCGCCCGGCGCGGACTAGGGCGACCACCTGCTCCCGCCGCTCGGGGCGGACCTCCAGGTAGTCGTCGACGGCGGCGAGCTGCCCGTCCAGGGTGAACCGCTGGCGGGGATCGCGCTCCATCCGGTCGAACACCTCGTCGAGCAGCGCCACCAGCCGCAGGCGGAACCGCTGGAACGGCTCGTACCACTCCCGGTCCCAGTGGGTGTGTGGCACCACGATGATCTCGGTCGGTCGCGTCATCAGCTTGCCGCCTCTCCGCCGATCGCCGCCCCGGTCAGCTCACCGTAGCGGCGTACCACCTGTTGGCTGGTCCTCAGATCGGCCGCGCCCTCGGCGATGCCGGTCAGCGGTGGCACGCCCCCGGTGACCATCGCGTGGAACGCGACCAGTTCCTGCTCGAAGGCCTCCGTCACCGACCGGTACGCCGCCCGCCGCTCGCCGCCGCCGTGATGGTCCACCACGGTCAGCGTGGTGGGCGCGTTCAGCAGGTACGGCGACGGGAACACCAGCTCCAGCGAGCCGTACGCGTGGTGCATGGTGACCGTCTCCCGGTAGGCCGGGTACCCGGGCAGGTTGAGCCACCGGATGCCGTAGCGGGCACCCGAGGGCAGCCGCCCGCTGATCTCCACCGACGGCTCGACCGGGCCGTCCGGCGTGAGCGGCCAGGTGGCGACGTGCTCCACGGTGGCCGGCGCCCCGGTGAACAGCCGCAGCAGCGACAGGTCATGCGAGACGCTGTTGATCAGGATCTGGTAGAGGGTGCGGGCGTCGGGATCGGTGCCGACGGCGGCGTCGAGCAGGCGCGCGCCGGCGCCGGAGAGCCGAACCGCCTCCTCGCCCGGCACGTCGACGGGGGCCGGCGGCAGGTTGGCGAACCGCAGCTGCCGGTCGCCGCCGGCGTGCAGCACGGTCACCTCGACGGCGTGCACCCGCTCCGGGCCGCCGAGTTCCGCCAGCAGCCGCGCGGCCTCGGCCACCGCCGGGTCGTACTGCTTCATGTAGCCGACCATCAGCGCCGCGCCGCCGGCTCCCAGCCCGGCCAGCCGGGTCGTCTCGGCGAGGGTGTAGGCGAGCGGCTTCTCGCAGAGCACCGGCACGCCCGCGCCCAGCGCCAGCCCGGCGAGGTCGCCGTGCGAGCCGGAGGTCGCCAGCAGCACCGCGTCGCAGCCGCCGTCGGTCACCATCCGGGCCGCGTCGGCATACCGGCGCCCGGGGTCGACGCCGTAGCGGTGGCCCGTGTCGGCCAGCCGCGACGGGGACAGGTCGGCCAGCGCGACGACCTCGAACAGGTCCCCGCGTCGTTGCAGCAGCGGCAGGTGCGCCGTGTGGGCGATGATGCCCAGCCCGGCTACCGCGATCCTGATCCGCTTGGTCGGCCCGCTCATCGCAGCGCCTCGGCGAGCCACCGTCGGTTGGCGCGCTGGTCGGCGCGGATCCGGTCGAGGTCCCGGCCGGCCGCGGGGGCGTCCTGCTCGATCACCAGCCAGCCGGTGTACCGGACGGCGTCGAGGCCGGCGAGCACGCCGGCGAGGTCGACGTCGCCGGCGCCGAGCGGGCAGAAGCCGCCGGCGGCCACCACGTCGGCCAGGCCCCCGCCCGTTGCCCGCACCCGGTGGTGGGTGGCGAGGTCGGCGTCCTTCAGGTGCACCTGGCCGATCCGCCCGGCCCACCGGCGGACCGCCGCGACCGGGTCGCCGCCGGCCAGCAGCAGGTGCCCGGTGTCCAGGCAGACGGCGATGTCGGTCAGTTCCAGCAGCCGGTCGGCCTCCGCCTCGGTCTCCACGTCGGTGCCCAGGTGGTAGTGGAACACCGGTTCCAGGCCGCGGTCGCGGCACCGGTCGGCGGCCCGCTGCACCCTGGCGGCGAAGTCCGGCCAGGCCGCGGCGGGCAGCGCCGAGGCCAGGTCCGGCGGGGTGCCCGGGCGGGCCATCCGGGCCGGGTTGGCGGGGCAGGCCAGCGTCGGCCGGGGGGCGAACCGGGGATCGTCCGCCGCCACGGCGGCGAACACGTCCAGCGCCGCGTCGAGCTGGGCCAGGTCCTCGGCGAACCCGTCCGGGTCGGCGAAACGCAGGTCGACCCAACCGCCGGCCAGCCCGACGCCGGTCGTGGCCAGCCGCCGGGCCAGGGCCTGCCCGGCGCCGAGGTAGCCGATCGGCCCGGAGTCGATCCCGGCGTACCCGTCCCGGGCCAGCTCCGCGAGCAGCTCGTCGGGCCCGACGGGAGCGCCGGCAAGCTGGTAGATGCCGTAGTTGACGGGTGCGCCGGCCACCCGGGTGCGTCCGGTCAGCTGCACAGTGCGATCACCTCCATGCGGTGGGACTCCAGGACGTGCGGTCCGTCACCGGCCGGCAGCAGGCACCGGTCGCCGCGCACCAGCCGGTGCCGCCCGTCGGGGTAGGCCAGCAGCGCGCCGTCCGCGTCGAGGGCCAGCAGTTCGTCGCCGAGCCGCAGCAGCAGCGGCCCGTCGGGGCCGGCGGAGACGGCGGTACGCCCGCCGCGCAGCGCGTCCAGCAGTGCGTCCTCGGGCGGACCGTCGCCGTCGGCGAGCACCCAGGTGGTGGGCGCCCCGGGCAGCGCGTCGCCGTCGACGTGGTGGAAGTCGCTGCCACCGACCGGCACGACGTCCGGCCGCCACGCCTGCGCCCAGGCCAGCGGGGCGCCCCAGGTGCGGTCCCACCAGCCGGAGTGCCACACCTCCACCAGGCGGGTACGGGTCGCCAGCGGCTGGCGCCACGCGCAGTCGGCGGCCAGCGGGTGGTTCACGGACATCAGCCCGCCGGCCCGCTCCGCCGTGGCCAGCCACTCGTCGGGTGACCGGCGGAAGTCGACCCAGCCCACGGGGCCGAACACGTTGGCGTGCCCCCGGTCGGTGGTCACCTCCTGGCCGGGCAGCAGCGTGACGCCGTAGCGGGCGGAGGCGGCCGGCAGCCACGGGTGGTGGCTGACGGTGTTGTGGTCGGTCACGGCGAGGAAGTCCAGCCCCCGGGAGACGGCCAGCGCGGCCAGTTCGTCGATGGTGAGCGCGCCGTCGCTGTGCACGGTGTGCGCGTGCAGGTCACCGGCGAGCCACCGCCGGCCGTCGACGTCGGGGAGGTCGCGGCGGGGCGGCCGGTCGGGGCGCCGCGGCGACGTCGGCGGCTCGGGCGCCGGCGGGGCGGTGCTGCTGGTGGTGGCGGTGACCTCGTACTCCAGCCCGTCGGGCGGGATCCGGTGCAGCCGCAGCAGCACCTGCCAGTCGCCGGGCTCCAACTCGCCCGGCAGGTAGCCGGGGGTGGCCCAGCCGGCGGCGACGGTGTAGCTGTCGCGGGCGCCGCCCGACCAGCCCCGGAAGCCGTCCGGCCCGAGACAGCCGAGGTCCAGCACCCCGGCCTGCCGCGGGTACTCCAGCCGTACGGTGAGCGCGGCGGTGCCCGGCGCGACGGTGACCGGCAGGGCCCGCAGCACGTCGTCGGCGCGGTCCTGCAGCGTCCACCTGCCCCGGTGCGTGACCACCGTCATCCCCCCACCGCCGCGCCGGCGCGCGGGGCCGGGACGGGGGCGGCGGTGACCAGGTTCCCGTCGCGGTAGAGCAGGGACCGGCCGGGGCGGGGCACCACCCAGCCGGTGTCGCCGGGTTCGGGCTCGCTGCCCTCCGCGACGACGACCTGCACGCTGGTCCCGGTGGCCTCTCCCGCGCCGCCCGTGGCTCCGGCGGAGGTGCCGGCGTGACCCGTGCCGGCCGGGGCGCCGTCGTCGCCGGCCGTGGGATCCGGCACGTCCAGGGAGACCAGCGAGAAGCTGCCCAGGTTCTCCACGACGACCACCTGCCCGGTCAGCGCGCCGGGGACCGGGGTGGGGGAGTAGTCGAGGTACTCGGGGCGGACACCGTAGACCAGGCTCTCCCCGTCGGCCACCTGAGCGTGGGCGCCCTCGGGCAGGGGCAGTCGCACCCCCGCCACGGCCAGTTCGTCGCCGCGCACCGTGGCGTCGACGAGGTTCATCGGGGTGGAGCCGATGAACCCGGCGACGAAGGTGTTGGCCGGGCGGCGGAACACCTCGGTGGGGGTGCCGACCTGGCGGATCCGGCCGCCCTCCATGACGGCGATGCGGTCGGCCAGGGCCAGCGCCTCGGCCTGGTCGTGGGTGACGAACACGGTGGTGACGCCGAGTTCGCGTTGCAGCCGCTTGAGGAAGGTCCGCGCCTCCAGCCGCAGCCGGGCGTCGAGGTTGGACAGCGGCTCGTCGAGCAGGAAGACCTGCGGGTGGCAGGCCATCGCCCGGGCGAGCGCCACGCGCTGCTGCTGGCCGCCGGAGAGCTGCCCGGGGCGCCGCTCCAACAGGGCCGACAACCCCAGCTCGTCGGCGGTCTCGGCGGCCTTCCCGGCGCGGCTGCGGCGGTCCACCTTCTTGATCCGCAGCGGGTAGGCGATGTTCTCCTGCACGGTCATGTGCGGGAAGAGCGCGTAGTCCTGGAAGACCATCGCCACGTCCCGTTTGCCGGGAGGCAGGCTGGTGACGTCGCGGTCGCCGATGCGTACGCTGCCGCCGGAGGCGACCTCCAGCCCGGCGATGGTGCGCAGCAGGGTGGTCTTGCCACAGCCGGACGGGCCGAGCAGGGCGAAGAACTCGCCGTCGGCGATCTCCAGGTCGAGGGCGTCCAGGGCCCGCACCCCGCCGGGGTAGACCTTGGTCAGTTCGCGCATCGTGATGGCGGACATCAGCGCTTGATCCCTCCGTGGAAGCGGAATCCGTACCGGCTGCTGACGAAGACGAACATGAGCGCCACCGGCAGCGAGTAGAGCAGCGAGAAGGTGGAGAGCAGCCGCAGGTCGGCCTGGCCGCCCTCGGTGTAGAGGGTGTACATGATCACCGCGGCGGGGGCCTTCTCCGGGCCGCGCAGCAGCAGGAACGGCACCAGGAAGTTGCCCCAGACGTTGGCGACGGCCCACACCCCGACGGTGGCCAGCCCGGGGCGTACCACCGGCACCACGATGTGCCACATGATCTGCAACGGGCTGGCGCCGAAGACCCGCGCCGACTCCTCGTAGGACGTCGGGGTGGAGTCCATGAAGTCCTTGAGGATGAAGATCGCCGCGGGCAGCAGGCCGCCGCTGAGGATCAGGACGACGCCGAGCCGCGAGTCGATCAGGTTGAGCCGGAAGGCCAGCTCGAACAGTGGCACCATGGTCGCCGTGCCGGTCACGATCGACGACAGCAGCAGCAGGCCGTAGAGGAGCGCGTCGCGGCCGGGCACCCGGACCCGGCTCAGCGCGTACGCGGCCAGCGCCGCGAACGTGACCACGAGTGCCGCCGTGCCGCCGGCCAGGTAGACGGAGTTGAGCAGCGACTTCAGCGCGTACGGGTTGTCCAGCAGGGCGCGGAAGTTGTCGAGGGTGAACCGCGGCAGCGAGGCGGTGACCGTGGGGCTGTCGTCGAACGGGGCGGTGGCCAGCCACAGCAGCGGCAGCGCGAAGAACCCGAGGACGGCGCAGAGGAAGGTGTAGCGGCCGATGCGGGCGAGCACGTGGCGTACCGCGACGGTGGGCCGCTCGCCGGTCGGCTCGGTGGTGGACGCGGGCCGCGTCGCGGTGGTGCTCACGCCGGCTCCTTCCGCCGGCCCAGCATGCGCAGGTAGACCAGCGCGATGACCAGGTTGATCAGCAGCATGACGAACGAGATCGCGGCGCCGAAGCCAAGCTCTCCGCCGGAGAGCGCCACCTTGTAGACGTAGACCGGCAGGATCTCCGAGCGCTGCTCGGGGCCGCCGGCGGTGATGAGGAACGGCGCGAAGTCGTTGAACGTCCACAGGCTGATCAGCAGCAGGTTGGTCAGCACGTGCCCGCGGATGCGGGGGAAGATCACGTCGCGCAGCTGCTGCCAGGGCGACGCGCCGGCCAGCCGGGCGGTCTCCAGGTGCGAGCGGGGGACGTTCTCCAGCGCGGCGGCGTAGAGCATCATCGAGAACGCGGTGCCGCGCCAGGTGTTGAAGATGATGATCGACAGCATCGGGTAGTCGAGCAGCCAGGCCATGCCGGGGACGCCGAGCAGCGCGTTGAGGGTGCCGGCGTCCCGGTCGAGCAGGGCGATCCACAGGAACGCGACCACCGAGCTGGGCAGGATCCAGGACAGCAGCACGAACCCCTCGACCAGCCGGCGCAGCGGGCCACGGCGGTCGCGCAGCGCGAGGGCGATCGCGAACCCCAGCCCGGCCTGGCCGATGACCGCCGAGCCGAGGACGAACTGCATGGTCAGCACGAGGGAGGTGCGGAACCGCTCGTCGCCCAGCGCCCGGGTGTAGTTGTCGAGACCGACCATCTCCGGGTGGGCGGCGGCCAGGCCGGTCAGCCGGTAGTTGGTGACGCCCAGGTAGAGCGTCCAGGCGGCCGGCACGACGAGGAAGACCAGGATGAGCACCATGGCGGGGACGAGGAACCCGGTCGCCCGGGCCCGGCCCAGCCCGGCGGCGTCGGGGGCCGGGGAGGCGCCCGTGACCGGGCGCGCCCCCTCGACCACCTCGTCAGGAGGTGACGTTGCCTGGACCACCGACGAACCCCTCGACCTTCTTCCGGTACGCCGTGGCCGCCGCCTCGACGCCCTTGCCCGCCGCCGCGTCGGCGGTGGCCTCCTGCAGCGCCACGGAGACCTGCGGGTAGACCGCCAGCGGCGGCCGGTACGCGGTGATCGGCAGCACCTTCTCGGCGACGAAGTTCAGCATCGGGTCGCCGGCGAGGACCTCCTTGTTGACGTCCGTGCGGGCGGTGATCCGGGCGGCGCCCGCGAGCTCGGCCTTGACCGCCTCCGCCGAGTGCATGAACGCCAGCAGCTCGAACGCCTGCGACGGGTACCTGGAGTTCGGGTTCAGCACCCGTACGCCGCCGCCGGACATGCTGACGAAGTCCTGCCCGCGGATGCCGGCGCCCGGCTGCTTGGCGGGGATCAGCGCGTAGCCGACGGTGGTGTCGCGGTCGGCCATCTTGGCGATGCCGTCCTTCGGGTGCACGACGCCGCGCCAGAAGTAGTCGCCCTCGGCGAGGATGCCGATCTTGCCGGCGGCGAACTCCTGGAAGGACTTGTCGCGCCCCTTGGCCTCCTGCTGGAGCTTGGGGTCGCCCAGGCCGCCGCCGTAGATCTTGGCGTAGAGGTCCAGCGTGTCCCGTACGGGCTGGCTGGCGCCGGCCCACTTGCCGCCGGCGAAGATCTCGCCGCCGGCACCGGCCAGCAGCGGCAGGGCGCCCTGCATCGAGGTCGCCTCGCCCATCGCCGTGCCGGCGTTGATCTGGATCGGGGTCACCCCGGGCAGCGCCTTCAGCTTGGCCCCGGCGTCGAGGATCTCCTGCCAGCTCCTCGGCTGCCAGTCGGCGGGCAGGCCGGCCTGGGCGAAGAGCTTCTTGTTGTAGTAGAGGACCCGGCCGTCGGTGCCGAGCGGGATGCCGTAGCGCTTCTCCTCGAAGGAGCCGAGGCCCTGCACGGTCTCGGGGATCTGCGACCAGCCCTCCCAGGAGTCCACCTCGGAGCCGGCCACCTCCGCCAGGGGCTTGAGGTATCCGGCCTGGACGAACTCGCCGACCCAGATGCCGTCCACGGCGATGACGTCGGCGCCGCCCTTGGACCGCAGGTCGAGGGCGAGCTTGGTCTTGTACTGCTCGTCGTCGACGCCGCTGGGCACGAACGTCACCTTGGCGGTGACGCCCTTGGCCTTCTGGGCCTCGACGAACCGGGGGATGACCCACTTCTCGATCCACTCCGCGCCGGCGGCGTTCTTGCCGCCGGCGATGGCGTTGGCGGAGACGGTGAGGGTGATGTTCTTGGCGTCCTTACCGGCGGGCTCGTCCGAGCCGCCGCAGGCCGTGGCGGTGAGGGCGACGGCGGTGAGCGCGGCGAGCACGCCCGCCGCGTGTCTCGGTCTGGCTGACATGGGCTGCTTCCCTTCGCAAGAAGAGACTCGCGGGTCGCCCGCCGGCCGCACGTCCGCCGCCGGCGGTACTTGCGGCCACAATGTCATGACAGCCTGACGACGTAAATACCTGTCACTGAAATGGGCGTGAAACATTCACCGTCACCGCTCGGCGACGGTGACCTCCAGGGAGTACCGGCTGGCCCGGTAGATGTGCGCGCCGTGCTCGACGTGGTGGCCCTGGTCGTCGTACGCGGTGCGGGTCATGGTGAGCAGCGGCGCGCCCCGCCGCTCGCCGAGCATCCGGGCCTCGACGGTCGTCGCGGCCCGTGCCCCGATCCGCTGGTGCGCGCCCCGGATCCGCCGGCCGCCGGCCCGCAGGAGCGCGTAGAGGCCGCCGGCCTGCAACGCGTCCACGCTCAGGCGCACCGGGCCGGTCGGGAGCCAGTTCTCCATCACGGCCAGCGGCTCCCCGTCGGAGAACCGCAGCCGGCGCAGGTGCTGCACCTCGCTGCCGGCCGGCACGCCGAGCGCGGCGGCCACCTCGGCGGGGCAGGGCACGGTGGCCAGCTCCAGCACCGACGTGGACGGTTGCTGCCCGGCCCGCAGGAGGTCGTCGTGCAGGCTGGTCAGCTCGACCGCCCGCCGCACCTCGCCGCGCACCACCTGGGTGCCCACACCGCGGCGGCGCACGATCAGTCCCTTGTCGACCAGGTGCTGGATGGCCTGCCGCACCGTCGGGCGGGACAACCCCAGCCGGTCGGCGAGCTGCATCTCGCTGTCCAGGCGATCGCCCGGGGCCAGTTCGCCGCGCTGGATCGCCGCGGCGAACTGCTCCGCGACCTGGAAGTAGAGCGGGACCGGGCTGCTGCGGTCGACCGCGATCTCGGGGCCGGTCACGGAAACCTCCTCGCTTCGGCGACGCGGGATCGGGCGTGCTGGTGCGCGCCACTGTACCGAAGTGGTCACCGAGAGCAGAGGGAGGATGTCATGACAACACATTGACACAACTCACCATGCACTGTTACCAATCAGGGACAGGATCGAGCCGGTGGGCACGCCGACGCCGGCCGGGACGAAGGGCGCCGCATGCTCGACGTGCTCACCATCGGCCGGATCGGCGTGGACATCTACCCGTTGCAGGTCGCCACCCCGCTGGCCGACGTCGAGACCTTCGGCAGGTTCCTCGGCGGCAGCCCCACCAACGTGGCCGTCGCGGCGGCCCGACTGGGCCTGCGCGCCGGCGTCATCACCCGCACCGGCGCCGACGCCTTCGCCGGCTACGTGCACAAGGCGCTGCGCGGGTACGGCGTGGACGACAGCCACGTCCACCCCGTCGACGGGCTGCCGACCCCGGTGACGTTCTGCGAGATCTTCCCGCCGGACCACTTCCCGCTCTGGTTCTACCGCACGCCCACGGCACCCGACCTGCAGATCCGACCCGAGGAACTCGACCTGGACGCGATCGCCGCCGCCCGGGTCTTCTGGCTCACCGGCACCGGCCTGTGCCAACGGCCCAGCCGGGACGCGCACGCCGCCGCGCTGGCCGCCCGGGAAGGCCGCCCGCACACCGTGCTCGACCTGGACTACCGGCCGATGTTCTGGTCGGACCCGCGGGCCGCCACGGCGGCGGTGGCCGAGGCCCTGCCGCGGGTCACCGCCGCCGTCGGCAACCTCGACGAGGTGGAGGTGGCGGTCGGCACCCGCGATCCGGACCGGGCCGCCGACCTGCTGCTGGAGCGGGGGCCACGCCTGGCGGTGGTGAAGCTCGGCCCCGAGGGGGTGCTCGCCCGCACCGCCACCGAGTGCGTCCGGGTGCCACCGGTGCCGGTGGAGGTGGTCAACGGCCTCGGCGCCGGCGACGCGTTCGGCGGCGCGCTCTGCCTCGGGCTGCTGCGCGGCTGGCCGCTGGAGCGGACCCTGCGCTTCGCCAACGCTGCCGGCGCCATCGTCGCCTCGCGCCTGGCCTGCTCCGCCGCCATGCCGGACTACGCCGAGACCGCGGCCCTGGCCCGGGACGTGCCGCCGCTACCGGCACCGTCGACCCCCGCACTGGGAGGAGAAGACCGGTGAGCACCGATTACGAGGCGTTGACCCGCACCCGCGCACACCGCCCGCAGGCGATCGCCGAAGCCGCCGCCGGCCGTACGCGCCGGCCCTGGCCCGGGCCCGGGGAGCCGCTGTTCGTCATCGCCGCCGACCATCCCGCCCGTGGCTCCCTGGGCGTACGCGACCGGCCGTTGGCCATGGCCGGGCGTGCCGACCTGCTGGACCGGCTGCGCCTGGCGCTGTCCCGGCCCGGCGTCGACGGCGTGCTCGGCACGCCGGACGTCCTGGAGGACCTGCTGCTGCTGGGGGCGTTGGAGAACCGTCTCGCCATCGGCTCGATGAACCGTGGCGGACTCGCCGGCGCCGCGTTCGAACTCGACGACCGGTTCACCGCCTACGACGCCGACAGCATCGCCGCGATGCGCTACGACGGCGGCAAGATGCTGTGCCGCATCGACCCGACCGACCCGGGCAGCGCGTCGACCCTGCACGCGTGCGCCCGGGCGGTCACCGCCCTGGCCGCCCACCGCACCGTCGCCCTGGTCGAGCCGCTGTGGGTGACGCGCGGCGGCGGGCGGGTGAACACCGACCTGCGCCCGGAGGCGGTCATCAGGGGCGTCAGCGTCGGGCAGGCCCTCGGGGCCACCTCCGCGTACACCTGGCTGAAGCTGCCGGCGATCGACGAGATGGAGCGGGTGATGGCCGCGACCACCCTGCCGGTGCTGCTGCTCGGCGGCGACCCGGTGGAGGATCCGGACGTGGTGTACGCGCGGTGGGAGCGGGCGCTGCGGCTGCCCGGCGTGCGTGGCCTGGTCGTGGGCCGGGCCCTGCTCTACCCGCCGGACGACGACGTCGCCGCCGCCGTGGACGTCGCCGGGTCGCTGCTGCCCACCGGGCAGGCGGCGTGAGGACCGGCGACGCCCACCTGCCCTGGGGCGGCACCGCCCGGGGGCCGTGGGCGCTGGAGGTCACCCCCGAGCGGGCGGGCTGGACGTACGCGGGCCTGCGGGTGCTCACCCTGCCCGCAGGCGGCGAGGTCAGCTTCGACACCGGCGACGAGGAGATGCTGGTCGTGCCGTTGGCCGGCGCCGGCACGGTGCGCTGCGACGGGCTGCTGCTCACGCTGACCGGGCGCGCGTCGGTCTTCGCCGCGGTCACCGACTTCGCCTACCTGCCCCGCGACGCCACCGCCACGATCCGGGGCGAGGGGCGCTTCGCCCTGCCGTCCGCCCGCGCCACCCGCCGCCTGTCGCCCCGCTACGGCGCCGCCCGGGACGTGCCCGTCGAGCTGCGCGGCGCCGGGCCGGCCAGCCGGCAGGTCAACAACTTCTGCGCGCCGGGCGCCTTCGACTGCGACCGGCTGGTCGCGGTGGAGGTGCTCACCCCTGGTGGGAACTGGTCGTCCTACCCGCCCCACAAGCACGAGGAGGACCGCGCGTACGACGACGGGCGGGTGGAGGCGGCGCTGGAGGAGATCTACTACTTCGAGGTGGCCGGCGGCCTGCCCGGGGACGGCCCCACCGCCTACCAGCGCGTCTACGGCACCGCCGACCGGCCGATCGACGTGCTGGCCGAGGTGCGCACCGGGGACACCGTCCTGGTCCCGCACGGCTACCACGGGCCGTCGATGGCGGCGCCGGGATACGACCTGTACTACCTCAACGTGCTGGCCGGTCCCGGCGAGACCCGGACGATGGCCTGTGTGGACGATCCCCGGCACGGCTGGATCCGGGGCGGCTGGGCCGGCCAACCGGTCGACCCGCGACTGCCGATGACCGGTCCCACCACCCGGGAGGCGTGATGCCCAGACTCACCGTGGCCCAGGCGACCGTCGCGTTCCTGGCCCGGCAGTTCTCCGAGCGCGACGGGCGGCGGCACCGGCTGATCCCCGCCTGCTTCGGCATCTTCGGGCACGGCAACGTCGCCGGGATCGGCGAGGCGCTGGCCGGCGCGGGGGCCGACCTGCCGTACCACCTGTGCCGCACCGAACAGGGCATGGTGCACACCGCGGCGGCGTACGCCCGGATGACCGACCGGATGAGCACCCTGGCCTGCACCACCTCGATCGGCCCGGGCACGACCAACCTGGTCACCGGCGCGGCCGGCGCCACCGTCAACCGGCTGCCGGTGCTGCTGCTGCCCGGCGACATCTTCGCCACCCGGGCGGCGAACCCGGTGCTCCAGGAGTTGGAGGACCCGCGTTCCCACGACGTCAGCGTCACCGACACGCTGCGGCCGGTCTCCCGCTACTGGGACCGGATCAACCGCCCCGAGCAGTTGCCGGCGGCGCTGCTGGCCGCCATGCGGGTGCTCACCGACCCGGCGGAGACCGGGGCGGTCACCCTCGCCCTGCCGCAGGACGTGCAGGTCGAGGCGTACGACTGGCCCGACGAGCTGTTCGCCGAGCGGGTCTGGCACGTGCCGCGCCCCCGGCCGGACGACGCGGCGCTCGCCCGGGCGGCCGGAATCGTGCGGGTGGCCCGCCGGCCGCTGCTGGTGGCCGGCGGCGGCGTGATCTACAGCGGGGCCACCGACGCGCTGCGTCGCTTCGCCGAGGAGCACGGCGTGCCGGTCGCCGAGACCCAGGCCGGCACCGGCGCGATGCCGTACGACCATCCGTTGGCCCTCGGTGCGGTCGGCGTCACCGGTACCACCGCCGCCAACGGGATCGCGGCCGGCGCGGACGTGGTGATCGGGGTCGGCACCCGCTACAGCGACTTCACCACCGCCTCCGGCACCCTGTTCGGCGCCGCCGCGCGCTTCGTCAACCTGAACGTCACCGGCTTCGACGCCGCCAAGCTCTCCGGGGCGCAGGTCGTGGGCGACGCCCGGGAGAGCCTGGCGGCGCTCGACACGGCCTGCGCGGGCTGGGCCACCGATGCGGCGTACCGCACGCGGGTCGCCGAGCTGCGCGAGCGGTGGACGGCCGTGGCCGACCGGGCCCGGCACGCCGGACCCGACGCCCGTCCCACCCAGACGGCCGTCATCGGTGCCGTCAACGACGCCGCCGGCCAGCGCGGCGTGGTGGTCTGCGCGGCCGGGTCGATGCCCGGCGACCTGCACCGGCTCTGGCGCGCGGCCGACCCGAAGAGCTACCACGTCGAGTACGGCTACTCGTGCATGGGCTACGAGATTGCCGGCGGGATCGGGGTCCGGATGGCTGCGCCCGACCGCGACGTGTTCGTGCTGGTCGGCGACGGCTCCTACCTGATGCTGCCGAGCGAGCTGGCCACCGCGGTCGCCGAGGGCGTCAGGCTGGTCGTGGTGCTGGTGGACAACGCCGGCTTCGCCTCGATCGGCCGGCTGTCGGAGAGCGTCGGCGCGCAGCGGCTCGGCACCGCCTACGTCGACCGGGACGGGGCGCCGCTGCCGATCGACCTCGGTGCCAACGCCGCCAGCCTCGGCGCGGACGTGATCCGGGTGTCGACCACGGGGCAGCTGCGCGCGGCGCTCGACACGGCGAAGGCTTCGCCCCGGACCACGGTCATGCACGTGACCACCGACCGGTTCGAGGCGGGTCCGGACGCCGGCGCCTGGTGGGACGTCCCGGTCGCCGAGGTCTCCACCAGCGCCGAGGGGCGGGCCGCGCGGGCGGCGTACGAGGCGGGGCGCGGGAACCGGCGCGGTCGTCTGCGTCCCGCCTGAACTCCGTCGCCCCGGTCTTGCGGGGCAGAGACGAGCCGCGGTATCGGTCTAACCTGACCGATATGAGCCGACGCGCCGATTCGCTCCGGCGTCCCCTGTGGCGTGACCGCAACTTCGGCGCCTACTGGGCCGCGCAGTCGCTCTCCGCCGCCGGCGACTCGTTCGCCTACATCGCGGTGCCGCTGCTCGTGCTCCACGCGACCGGGTCGGTCGCCCTGATGGGCCTGCTCACGGCCGCGGCCGGTGCCGCGTCCGTCGGCGCGGGGGTCTTCGGCGGGATCCTGGTCGACCGGTACGACAGGCGGACGCTGATGATCACCGCCGACCTGCTCCGGCTGGTGCTCTACAGCCTCATTCCGCTGGCCTGGCTCGGCGGTCCGCAGCTCTGGCTGCTCTTCGTCGTGCTGCCGATCTGCGAAGCCGCCGGCATGGTGTTCCAGGTCGCCGCGGTGACCGCGGTGCGCAACCTCGTCGACCGGCCCAGGATCACCGAGGCCAACGGGCGTCTACAGGCGACGTACGCGGCGGCGGCCGTGGGCGGGCCGCTGCTCGCCGGCGTGGTGTCGGCCCGGTTCGGCCCCACGGCGGCCATCGCCATCAACGCGGCCAGTTTCGCCCTGTCGGCCGCCGGTCTCTGGCTGGTGCGGCTGCGCCGGCCCGACGAGGACGAGCGGACCGAGGGCGCGGCGGTGCGGGGGAGTCGGCTGGCCGAGTTCCTCGCCGGCGCGCGGTTCCTCTGGCGTCAGCCCGTGCTGCGCTCGCTGACCGTCCTGCTCTCGGTCTTCATCTTCCTGACGTACGGCTTCACCGACGTGCTCGTCTACCACGTCAAGCACGACCTCGGCGGCTCCGACGGCACGGTGGGCACGGTGCTGGGGCTGGCGGCGCTGGGCACGATTCTCGGAGCACTGCTGGTGGCGCCGCTGCGCCGCAGGCGCGGCTTCGGCCTCACCTGGATCGGCGCGCACTCGGTGTGCGGTCTCGCCCTCATGGGCATCGGCGTCGCCGGGGACGTGCGTGGTGTCACCGTGCTGACCGCGGTTTACCTGTGCGGCGTCAGCGTGGGCGGGATCTGCTCGATGTCGCTGCGCCAGGAGATCACGCCCGATCACCTGCTCGGGCGGGTCACGTCGGCCTTCTGGAGCACGCACTACTCGCTCGGGCCGGCTGGCGCCGCCGTGCTGACCTGGGCCGCGGGCGGGTACGGCGTCACCGCGGTCACTCTCGTCGCGGGAGCGGGGTGCCTCCTGGTCGCGGTCAGCGGGCTGTTCACGCCGATCCGCCGGGCCGGGTCGGAGGCGGTGCCCCGCCGGTCGCCGGTTCAGCCGGCCGCGACCAGCCAGGCGTCGTGACCTCGCTGGGACGGCCCCCACCCGCCCGGGACACGATCGAGCCCTGTGGCGAGGGCACATCGACGGGGATTGACAGATCACTTCGTACGCGCTGAGGATGGCCCTCAGCCCACCGACCTTCGAGAAGGGCGGACACATGCGTGATCCCCTAGGTTCCCGGTGGCGACGTCGCCTTCCCGTCCCGGCCGCGCTGGCCACCGCCACGGCCGTGGTGCTGCTGGTCGGCCCGGCCTCGGCCGTCGTGCCCGCCGCCGAGCCCCCCGTCGGACTCGTCAGGGTCGCCGACGAGGAGGCGAACGTCGTCGAGGTGCTGCTCGCCGGCACCACCCAGCTGGACGCCCTCGTCGCCACCGGCGTCGACCTCGACCACCACGTCAGCCGCACCGAGGACGGTGTCGTCGCGCACGCGGTCGTCACCGCGACCGAGGCGGCGGTGCTGACCAGGGCGGGCTTCACCCTCGGCAAGGTGCTGCACCGGCCCGCCGACGCCCGGGCCCGGGTCGCCGAGCGCGAGGCGACCATTGCCGGGCACGCCGCGCAGAACCGGGAGTTCGCCGCCGCCACGGTCGGCCCGGCCGCGTCCGCCGCCTCCGACGTCAAGATCATTCGAGCCGACTACTACACCTCCGGAACGAGCCAGATCCTCTCCGTCGAGGCGAAGTGGGCGCAGGGCCAGACGGCCACCGACACCCTCACCGTCGAACGGGACAGCGGCCCGGGCACCGAGATCGGCTCCGGCGGCACCCAGACCATCTCCCGCTTCGTCGACGCCGGCGTCTACCTCTACCACCGTGGTGCCGCCCCGGTGACCAGCCGGCCCGACCGGATCCGGATCACCAGCCCGAGCGGCGACGTGGCCGTGGCCAAGGTCCAGGAGTGGCTGCCGACCCCCGGCGACGGCCCGGAGGGGCCGGGCTACCAGAAGGACTTCGTCACCAGCTACCTGACGCCCACCGAGCTGTACGCGCGGATCCACCAACTCGCCGCCGAGTTCCCGAGGCTGGCCGAGGTCGTCGAGCTGCCGTACCGGACCAACGGCTACCGGCGGCACGCCCAGGCGGTGCTCGGCGCCACCACCGACAGCCGGGTCGCGGTGGACTCCCTGGCCTGGGGCCACGAGGGCGGCAACGGCATCTCCGTGGAGCTCGCGGACCCGGGGGCGGCGAACGCGCCGCTGTCGGTGACCGTCACCGGCCCGGCCGTACGGGTCGCGCTGGGCACCGACGCCGCGGGCGCGGTCACCAGCACCGCCGCCCAGGTCGTCGCGGCGCTCAACGCCGAGGCCGGCACGCTCGTCCGGGCGTACACCTATCGGGGCAGCCCGGGCGCCGGCGTGGTCGCGCCGGCCGCGCGGACCCCGCTCAGCGACGGCCTGAGCGCGCCGGAGAGCGTCTCCCGCGACCCGCACCCGGTGTACGCCATCCGGATCGGCAAGCACCGGGACGGCTCGAAGCTCGGCGTGCTCGCGTACGCCCAGGAGCACGCCCGGGAGTGGGTGCCGCCACTGGTCACCGTAGAGACCGCAGAGCGGCTGCTGCGCAACTACGCCCACGACGGGCGGACCCGTCAGCTGCTGGACAGCCTCGACATCTGGATCGCCCCCTCGGTCAACCCCGACGGCGGCCACTACTCCTTCTACGACTTCAACTCCCAGCGCAAGAACATGACCAACCACTGCCCGACGACCGGGGCGGCCGACTTCCTGGCCCGCAACTCCTGGGGCGTGGACAACAACCGCAACTACACGGAGTACAGCCTCTTCGACGGCTACTCGGGCGCGTCGTCGAGCTGCACCAGCGGCACGTACGCCGGCCCGGGCGAGCTGTCCGAGCCGGAGAACCGCAACCTGGACTGGCTGGCCTCCCGTCCGAACGTCAGGTTCTCGATGAACCTGCACTCCTCGGGCAACTACTTCATGTGGTCGCCGGGGGCGTACGCGCTGCCCGGCCGGGTCTCCGCGCCCCGGCCGACGCTCGCCGAGGAGTCGGCCTTCTGGGGGGCCTCCTCGCGGATCCTGGCCGCCATCAAGCGGCACCGCAACATGGCGGTCACCCCGGCGCGCACCGGCCCGATCTCCGACGTGCTCTACTCGGCGGCCGGCAACTCCGGCGACATGCTCTGGTACAAGTACGGCATCTACGCCTGGAACTTCGAGGTCGGCACGTCGTTCCAGCCGGAGTGGGACGAGGCACACGCCGAGACGATGGAGTTCGCCAACGGCCTGGTCGAGCTGATGCGGGTGGCGCGTGACTTCGCCAAGGACAAGACCCGCCCGGGCAGCACACTGGAGGTCGCGCCGAGCGCGACGCCGGGCATGGTGGACGTGACCTTCTCGACCAGCGAACCGGCGGCCGTCTTCTACACCCTCGACCGGGCCGCCCCGACGTACGCGTCCACCCTCTACGGCTCGGCGGGCATCCGGGAGGGCGGGGAGACGCTGACCGTCCCGGCGGGCACCAGGATCCACTGGTTCTCGGTGGACTCGGCCGGCAACGTCGAGAACAACTACCGCCCCGACGGCAACGGCCGCAACTACCGCAAGGGCACCGCCGTCCCACCGAGGCGCTGACCGGACGGGAAGCCGACGGGTGGTGCCCCCGGACCGGGGGCACCACCCGTCGGTCGGCTCAGTCCGGCAGCAGCGGCATCTCCAGGCCCGGCTCGCGGCCGAGCAGCACCGCCCGGGTGAGCGCCCCCGACCCGAACCGGTCGCGTACCGCGTCCACGGCCGCGTCCAGGTCCGCTCCCGGATCGCGGTCGAACGGCAGCGGCGGCTGGACGGGGGAGCCGTCCAGGTTGCCCACCGACACGCCGAGCAGGGTCACGCCGCACCGCTCGATCTCGGGCAGCGCCGCCCGCAGCAGCGCCTGCGCCGTGCCGAGCAGCGGGGCCGTGTCGGCGGTCGCCTTGGCCACCGTGCGGGAGCGGGTCGCACGGGTGTAGTCGGCGAAGCGCAGGCGCAGCGTCACCGTCCGGCCGGCCCGCGTCGCCGCCCGCATCCGCCGGGTCACCCGGTCGACCAGGCCGGCGAGGATCGCCTCCAGTTCGGCGGGGGAGTGCGGGCCGGGGGCGAGGGCGTGCTGCGCGCCCATCGACCCGCGCCGGCGGCCGACCTGCACCGGCCGGGGGTCGCGGTTGTGCGCCAGGGCGTGCAGGTGCCGACCGGGGCCCGCGCCGAGCAGCGAGACCAGCGTGGCCTCGCCGAGGCGGGCGACCTGCCCGACGGTACGCACGCCCCGCTCGCGCAGCTTGGTCGCGGTCACCGGCCCGACTCCCCAGAGCCGCTCCACCGGCAGCGGGTGCAGGAACGCCAGCTCCCCGTCCGGCGCGACGACCAGCAGGCCGTCGGGCTTGGCCACGCCGCTGGCGACCTTGGCCAGGAACTTCGTGCGGGCCACACCCACGGTGATCGGCAGGCCGACCCGCTCGCGTACCTCCCGGCGCAGCCGGGCGGCGATGTCGGCGGGCGGACCGGCCAGCCGGCGCAGGCCGCCCACGTCGAGGAACGCCTCGTCGATGGAGAGCCCCTCGACGATCGGGGTGGTCCGCCCGAAGATCTCGAACACCGTACGGCTGGCCGCCGTGTAGGCCGCCATCCTCGGCGGCACGACGATCGCCTCGGGGCAGAGCCGCCGGGCCTGCCGGCCGCCCATCGCGCTGCGTACGCCCCGGGCCTTCGCCTCGTAGCTGCACGCGAGGACCACGCCGCCGCCGACGATCACCGGCCGGCCGCGCAGGCGTGGGTGGTCCCGCTGCTCGACCGACGCGTAGAACGCGTCCAGGTCGGCGTGCAGGATGCTGGCGTCGCGCGACACGAACACATGTTCGCACGGAAGCCCGCTGCGGCGGCACTGACCTGCCCGAACGCGGCCAGCCGGGCGGCCTACAGTTCGTCGAACGGGCGGGCGTAGGCGAACTCGCCCCGGATCGACGGCCCCCAGGCGCCCAGCGGGCGCGCCATGAAGTACTGCGACTCCCACGGCTGGGGCGGGGTGACGCCGAGGTCGACCGCCGGGCGGAACCCGAAGCGCGGGTAGTAACCGGGATGCCCGAGGAGCACCACCAGCGGCTCGTCGCGTGCGTCGGCCGCGCCGAGCACCGCGTGCATCAGCGCGGAGCCGACCCCGCGTCGCTGCCAGGCCGGCAGCACGCCGAGCGGCCCCAGCCCCAGGGCGACCGGTTCGCCGGCGACCCGGCCCCGGGTGCACACCACGTGCCCGACGACCCGCCCGGAGTCGTCGGTCGCGACGAGGGAGAGGGCCGGCAGCCAGCCGGCGTCCGCCCGCAGCGCGTCCACCAACCCCGCCTCGACGGGCACGGCGTCCGGCTTCTCCGGGTCGGCGAAGGCGGCGAGGTGCACCGCCCGGATCGCGTCGACGTCGGTGGGGGTCTCGCGTCTGATCAGCACCGGGCCACGATAGGCGGGGCGGCGCACAAGTGCGCGCGATTATCGGCGCCGCCACGTGCACCCCGTGGACCGCCGCCCGTGCCGAGGCCACTCCGACGTGCCGTCCGGGTGGTGGTGGACACTGACGCTACGTCAAGGTCAACCGGACAGGCGACACCCAGCCGGGTCGAGGACCGACGCCCGGCCGGTAACCGCCGCACCGGGAGGGTCAGCGAGTTCGGCGTCGGACGGGCGGTCAGGACATCGCGGTCGGTGAGGGCGGGGCGGTGCCGCCCTGTGGGGCCTCCGCCGTCATCAGCCGTACGATCTCCGCCCGGTCGGCGGCGGACGGCAGTCCCCACTCCGGGCGGTAGCCGTACACCTCGTGCAGGGGATGGGAGGCGGTCCGGCCGTCGAGGACCTCGATGGCGTCGGTGTCGATCAGGCCCGGGTGCTCGACGCCGCACGCCTCGGCGACCTTGACCAGGTCCCGGCGCAGCGTCCGGACGTAGTTGGCCGCGCGGACCGACTTCGAGGCCGGGTCCACGCCCCGGGCGAGCCACGGGTTCTGGGTGGCGACGCCGGTGGGGCAGGTGTCGGTGTGGCACTTCTGCGCCTGGATGCAGCCGATCGCCAGCATCGCCTCGCGGCCGACGTTGACCATGTCGCAGCCGAGTGCGAACGCCACCACCGCGTTGTCGGGCAGGCCGAGCTTGCCGGCGCCGACGAACACCACCTGCTCGTGCAGGTCGCGCTCGGCGAAGACCTTGTAGACCCGGGCGAAGCCCTGCTGGAACGGCAGCGACACGGAGTCCGTGAAGATCAGCGGTGCGGCGCCGGTGCCGCCCTCGCCGCCGTCGACGATGACGAAGTCGACCCCACGCCCGGTGTCACGCATCAGGGTGGTCAGTTCCTCCCAGAAACCCAGGTCGCCCACGGCGGACTTGATGCCGACGGGCAGGCCGGTCTCGGCGGCGAGCAGTTCCACCCAGTCGAGCAGGCTGTCGCAGTCGGAGAACTCGGCGTGCCGAGACGGGCTGACGCAGTCGCGCTCCTGCGGGATGCCCCGGGTCGCGGCGATCTCGGCGGAGACCTTCGCCGCCGGCAGCAGGCCGCCGAGGCTGGGTTTGGCGCCCTGGCTGAGCTTGATCTCCAGCGCCCGCACCGGCGCCCCGGCGACCAGGTCCCTGAGCCGCTCCAGGCTGAACCGGCCGTGTTCGTCGCGGCAGCCGAAGTACGCCGTGCCGATCTGGAAGACCAGGTCACCGCCCTTGCGGTGGTACGGCGACAGCCCGCCCTCGCCGGTGTTCTGCAGGCAGCCGGCCTGGGCCGCGCCCCGGTTGAGCGCCTCGACGGCGTTGCCGGACAACGACCCGAAGCTCATCCCGGAGATGTTCACCACCGACCCGGGCCGGAACGCGCGGGCGCGGCCCCGGGCGGCGCCGAGCACCTTCGCGCAGGGCAGCAGCACGTCGTGGCCGGCACCCGGCGTCGACGGCGGGACGGCCCGACCGAAGGTGCGGTGCTTGATGATCGGATAGCCGGGGGTGAACTCGATGTCGTTGTCGGTGCCGAAGCCGAAGTAGTTGTTCTGCCGCTTTGCCGACGCGTACACCCAGCGGCGCTGGTCGCGGGTGAACGGCCGCTCCTCGTTGTTGCCGGCGACGATGTACTGGCGCAGCTCCGGCCCGATGGACTCCAGCAGGTACCGGGCCCGGCCGAGGACCGGGAAGGTACGCAGCAACGCGTGGTCGCGCTGGATCAGGTCACGTGCGGCGAGGGCCGCCACGGCGGCGACTGCGGCGGCGGGTACGGCTCGGCTGGCCCACTTCATGCCCGCCACTCTTTCCGCGATCGCCCTGTGTCAAACGGGCCGGTACGCGGATCAGGGCGGCGTCGGCAGGCGGTGGACGACCAGCAGGGCGATGTCGTCGGTCGGCTGCTCGGTGCCGAGGGCACCCATGACGGTGGCGCAGACCTCCTCGGCCGGCGCCGGCCGGACCAGTTCGACGAGCTGCCCGAGGCCGACGTCGATGACCTCGCGGCGGCGTTCGACGAGGCCGTCGGTGAAGCAGACCAGCACCGCGCCCGGCGGGAAGTCCACCTCCGCGTGCTTCCGGGCCGGTGGCCGGCGGCCCGTACCGAGCGGGGGATCGACGTGCACCGGCACGGGCGCGGCCGGCTGGTCCGGCACGGCGAGGACGGGGCGCAGGTGCCCGGCGGCGGAGAGCCGGACGCGGGTCCGGTCGGGGGAGATCATGGCGTAGAGCGCCGTGGTGAGGTTCCCGGCCTCGAAGTGGCCGACCTTGCGGTCGAGGAGCGTCAACGCCTCCGCCGGGTCGTCGCAGACCAGCGCGTAGGCGCGCAGCGCGCTCCGGACGCGCCCCATGATCACGGCGGCCTGCAGGCCGTGGCCCGACACGTCGCCGATGACCAGGCCCAGCCAGCCCGAGGGCAGGGTGAACACGTCGTACCAGTCGCCGCCGATCCCGGCGACGTGCCCGGGCACGTACCGGGCGGCCATCTCCAGGCCCGGCACGTCGGGCAGTTGGGTGGGCAGCAGGCTGCGTTGCAGGGCGAGGGCGGCGTTGTGGTCGAGGTTGTGGGACCGGGCCAGATTGGCCTGGCTGGCCCGGTCGGCGACCAGTTGCAGCAGCCGGACGTCGTCGGTGGTGAATCTGCGGTGGCGCAGTGTGCCGACGTGCAGCACACCGATCAGCTCGCCCCGGGCGAACATCGGCACGCCGAGCAGCGACCGCAGCCCCATCGCCAGCAGGATCGGGTTGACCACGACGTCGGGGGTGACCTCCTCGATGACGACCGGCTGCCGGGTCAGGGCGATCCGCCCGGCGAAGCCGCGGCCGACGGAGACGCGGAAACCCCGCCGCACCTCCTCCTCCAGCCCCTTGGCCGCGGTGGCCACGAGCTGCTGCGCGTGCGTGTCCAGCAGGAGGATGGCCGCCGTGTCGACGTCGAGCAGGTCCCGGACGCGGTCGAGGAGTTCGTCGAAGAGGTCGGCCGCGTCGAGGCGGGACAGCGTCGCGTCGGTCACCGCCTCGATGCGACGCAACCGTTCGTCGTCCTGGATGAGCCCGGGGTCGGCCACGACAGGATCCTAGTCCCGTCGGCCGCTCCCGCCGCCTTCCCGCTGCGCCGGCCGGTCCGGCCCCTCCCGCCGGCAGTCCCGCTCGGCCCGTGGGGCCGGAGCAGCCGGTCAGGAACGGCGGCGGGCCGCCGCCTGGAACGTGGGCCGGCGGATCACCGCGATCCGGTCGCCGCGGGCCCGCAGCGACGTGCGCCCACCGCGCCCCCGCCGTACGGTCAGGTCGACGGTGCGCCCGCCGACCCGCACGCCCTCCAACACGAGGTCCGGCAGCCACTCCGGCAGGTGCGGGTCGACGAAGATCGTCCGCAGCGGCGCGGCCGGGCGCAGCGCCAGCAGTGCCTGGACGAGCGCGACGACCGCGCTGGCGGACCACGCCTGCGGGGAGCAGGAGTCCGGGTAGACGCCGGGGTGCGGGTGGGCGTCGTCGCGGGGCAGGCCGCTGAGCACCTCCGGCAGGCGGTGTTCCGTGAAGAGCGCCGCCGCGGAGAACATCCCCTCCGCGAGCCGGTGCAGGTGCTCCCAGCAGCCGTACCGGGCCAGTCCCAGGCCGATCGTGCCCGCCTCCACCGGCCAGACGCTGCCCCGGTGGTAGCTGAACGGGTTGTACGCCGGGTGTGCCGAGGACAGGGTGCGCACACCCCAGCCGCTGAACATGTCGGGGGCGAGCAGCCGGTCGGCGACCAGGGGCGCGAGGCGGGCGGGCACGATCCCGGTCGCCAGCAGGTGGCCGTCGTTGGAGTTGACCGAGCGGACCTGCTGCTTGTCCGGGCCCAGCGCCATCGCGTGACAGCCCCGTTCCGGCATCCAGTAGGCGTGGTGGAACCGGCGCCGCAGGGCGGCGGCCCGGCGCACCAGGCCGGCGCCGAAGGCGGGGTGACCGGTCGCGGCGAACACCACCGCGGCGTGCCGCAGCCCGGCGTACCAGTACGCCTGCAACTCGCTGGTCGCGATCGGGTTCGGCACCACCTCGCCGTGCTCGTCGACGATGGCGGAGTCGGAGTCCTTCCAACCCTGGTTCTTCAGGCCGGCGGGGGAGCGGCGGTGGTATTCGAGGAAGCCGTCCCGGTCGAGGTCCCCGTACCGGTCGATCCAGCCCAGGGCGCGTCGCGCGGTCGGCAGCAGGCCCCGCACCGTGTCGAGGTCCCCGGTCCAGGCCAGGTACTGACCGAGGAAGACCAGGAAGTCCGGCGCGGTCGACCAGTCGCCGTAGTAGCCGGCGAACGGGTCGAGCCCGAGCACGGACACCGGGCCCCGCCGGGCCTCGTGCAGCGGCTTGCCGGGTTCCTCGTCGCGCCAGTCGTCGATGCGCCGCCCGAGGTGCCGGGCGTTGAGCCGCAGGCTGTCCGCCAGCATCGTCGGCCCGGCGAGCAGGGCCTGCCACGACGCGGTCATCGTGTCGCGGCCGAAGATCTCCTGGTAGATCGGCAGTCCGGCCATCGGCGCCGTCGGCCCGTCCGGTTCGCCCAGCGGCAGCACGGACAGGTCGTCGACCGCGCACCGCCAGGCGGCGGTGACGTCGAAGTTGCTGCTGGCGAGCCGTGCGAGTTCGCGGGCGAGCGTGCCGCGGGCGGTCGCGGCGGCGTCGTCCGGCTCGGCGAAGGTCGGCGGCGGCGCGACGAGGCGCTGCCCGTCGAAGACGGGTTCGACGAGCAGTTCCACCCGGCTGGATCCCCCGGGCGGCACCGCGACGTCGACCGTCAGGGCGTCGTCGGCGTACCGGACGGGCAGGTCGGCCCGTACGGCGATCGCCACCGCCCGGTCGAGGCCGTCGCACCGGTAGGTGAGGCGGAGTTCCCGTTCCCGGTCGTCCCAGCTCGCGTCGACCGCGCCGGACTGCACCCGGCGGCCCGTCTCGGCCTCGCTGGTGTCGGCGAAGTCGGCGGCGAGGTGGATCCGCAGCCGCAGGTCCAGCGGCGCCGCCGCGTAGCTGACGACGGTCAGCCGGGTGCGCAGCCCCTCGCCGACGAAGCGTTCCACCAGCAGGTAGGCCGCGCGGGAGGGCAGTGTCTCGCCGTCGCCGAGGGCGGCGTACGACAGTTGGGCGTGCCCGGCCACGTTGGCGGTGCTGAACGGGACCGGCTCGCGGCCGTCCACGCTGAGGCGTTCGGTGCTGAGCACCCGGGTGTTGCGCGCGAAGAAGCCCTGCGGGTCGGCGCCGGTGATCCGGCCGCGCACGTCGGTGACCAGGGTGCTCCAGCCGCTCGCCACGTAGAGCAGGTCGGGGCGGACGCGCAGGTTCCGGACCCGGGTCATCGCGGCCTGGGCGCGTTCACGCCGGGGCGGGCGCGCCGGGCGGGGTGACCGCGCTGCGGGCGCGCAGGCGTCGACGGCATCGGGTGCACCCCCTGGCCGGTGGCTGCGGGCCGGGGCGACACCGCGGTGGTGCCGCCCCGGGCCCGTCGGACAGCGGTCCCTACCCGTTCGCGCCGCCGCTACACCTGTCAGCCCTGCGGAGGGCCGATGTTCACCATCCAGCCGATGCCGTAGCGGTCGACGCACATGCCGAACTCGTCGCCCCACATCTGCTTCTCCAGCGGCACGCTCACGGTGCCGCCCTCGGTGAGGGCGGCCCAGTATCCGCGCAGGTCGTCGGCGTCGTCGCCGCTGAGGCTCACGGAGACGTTGTTGCCCGGGTCGTGCTCCATCCCGGGTGCGGTGTCCGAGCCCATCAGGGCGAAGCCCCGGTCGGTCTCCAGCATCGCGTGCATGATCTTGTCGGCCAGCTCGGGGTCGTCGGTGCCGAACGTGCCGAAGGTGTTCATCGACAGCGAACCGCCGAACACGCGCTGGTAGAACTCCATCGCCTCCCGCGCGTTGCCCGGGAAGCTGAAATACGGGTTGAGCCGAGACGCCACAGCACCCTCCTCCGGTCGCGACAGCATCATCGTCGCAGATCAGGAGGCTGGCGCGGGTCAGGCACGACCGCGTTTCGCCGGCCCGTCGGGTGAGCCCGCCCCGACAGGCCGGCGGCGGTGGTCAGTGGCGGAACGACCGGCGTACGACGCCACCGACGACCGCGCACCAGGTGTCGAGGTCGAGCTTGCCGTGGGCGGGCAGGCCGTGCCGCCGCTGGACGTCCTTGACGGCGGTCTTCGTCGGGTGGTCGTACTCGCCGGTGACCGCGACCTCGGGGTACCCCCGGAAGTTGAGCAGGAACTGCACGGCGGTGACCGGAGTGCCGCTGGCGTCCTTGCCCAGCTCCGGCACCAGGGTCTCCCAGGTGGGCGCGGTGAGGGTGGCGTCCACGTCGACCGGGATGCCGTTGCGGTACTGCCAGTCCTGCACCGCGGCGACGGTGGCGGCGTCGAAGACGCTGTTGACCGGAACGGTGTAGCCGCGGTGGGCCAGCAGGTACTGCACCACCCGGACGCTGGGGGAGCCGACGAATCGCCACAGGTCCGGCCAGCGGCGGGCCGGCACGTCGGCGAGGTCGGTGCCGAGGGCCTCGAAGACCCGGCGGCGCAGGGCGGGGAACTGCCCGTAGAAGGTGGCGCCGGGGCACAGCGTGGTGCGGAAGTCCCAGTGGCCGAAGATGTCGTGGGCGTGCAGCCCGTACTGCCGGCAGATCGTCGCGCAGAGCTTGACCAACGAGTCCAGCAGCGCCTCCGGCGGGGCCTCGGTGACGTACGTGCCCTCGTTCTCGATGCCGATGGACCGGCCGTTCTCTCCCGGGCAGTGCGCCGAGATCATCTGCCGGTCGCCGGCCTGCAACCGCTCCAGGCTGCCCCGGCGTCCCTCCATGACGTAGCCGCCACGGCTGATGGTGAAGTGCTGGCCGGTGTCGGACCAGCCGTTGCCGTCCATGTGCAGGTTCTGACAGTCGCGGGCCAGCTTGACCGCTTGCGCCTCGGAGTAGTCGGTGACGTTCGGGAACGCCATGTGGTGCACGATGATCTTGTTGGTGGGGATGGCGCTGACCGCCAGCGGGTCCTTCGGCGGGCGCGCCCCCCACTCGTCGCAGCTGTAGATCCAGTCCAGGTCGGCGCCGGGGTCCGCCTGCGCGGCGGACGGGAGGGCGAGTTGGCTGCCGACGACCGCGACCGTGGCGGCGCCGAGGCCGGCGCGCAGCAGGGTCCGACGGTCCAGTGCGGAGTTATCGACGTGCAAGGCATTCTCCTCTGCGGCCGGGCAGGCAGCTGGGGAGCCCCGGTATGAAAAGGAGCTCCAACAGTCGCATGTGCAGTGGAGGATATTGCCAACGCACGTGCCGCGCCAGAGCCCGGCCCACGCCGACACGGAGGAGCTTCAGAGCACCTGGGACAGGAACCGGCGCAGCCGGGGGTGCTCCGCCCGCTCGAAGATCGCGGCCGGCTCGCCGGCTTCCAGCACCACGCCGCGATCCATGAACGCGACGGTGTCGGCGACCTCGCGGGCGAAGCCCATCTCGTGGGTGACCACCACCATCGTCATGCCGCCGGCGGACAACTCGGCCATCAGCCCGAGCACACCCTTGACCAGTTCCGGGTCCAGCGCGGAGGTCGCCTCGTCGAAGAGCATCACCTGCGGGCGCAACGCCAGCGCGCGGGCGATCGCGACCCGCTGCTGCTGCCCGCCGGACAGGTGCGCCGGCCGGGCGTCGGCCTTGGCCGCCAGCCCCACCAGTTCCAGGTGGTCGCGGGCGACGGCCGCCGCCTCGTCCTCACCGAGCTTGCGGATCCGGCGCAGCGCGAGGGTGACGTTGCGCAGCACGCTCATGTGCGGGAAGAGGTTGAACTGCTGGAAGACCATGCCGACCCGCTGCCGCAGCGCGTCCGGGTCGTTGCCCAGCACGCTGCGCCCGTCGAGCAGCACGTCGCCCCGGTCGGGCTCGATCAGCCGGTTGATCGCGCGCAGCAGCGTGGACTTGCCCGACCCGGACGGGCCGATCACGCAGGCCGTCGCCCCGCGCGCCACGTCCAGGTCCACCCCACGCAGCACCCGGTGCGACCCGAAGGCCAGGTGCACGTCGCGGACGCTCAGGCTCACCGAGGTCGTCGTGTCGATGCTCATCGCTGGTTTCCTCCCGCCGCACCCGGCAGCGCCAGGTCGAGGTCGTCGTCGGCGTCGTCGGGCGCGGCGGCCTGCCGGCCGTGCCGCAGCCGCCGGTCGATCCAGTTGACGACGTGCGTCAGCGGCACCGTCAGCACCAGGTAGAACAGCCCGGCCAGCAGCAGCGCCGACTGGTTGCCGGTGTTCGCCGCGTAGTCCTGCCCGATCCGGAACAGCTCCCGCTGACTGGCCAGCAGGCCGAGGAAGTAGACCAGGCTGGAGTCCTTGATCAGTGCGATCAGCTGGTTCACCCAGGCCGGCAGCACCCGCCGGATCCCCTGCGGGACGATCACCAGACGCATCGCCTCCCCCCAGGACAGGCCCAGCGCCCGGGCCCCCTCCAACTGGGCGGCCTCCACCGACTGGATGCCCGAGCGGAAGATCTCGCCGATGTAGGCCGCCGCGATCAGCGACAGCGCCAGGATGCCCAGGGGGTACGGGTTGGGCCCCCACACCTGCATGCCCAGCGGTGCCAGGCCGACGCCGATGAGCAGGATCGTCGCCGCGGCCGGCAGGCCGCGGAACACGTCGGTGTAGACCCGCGCCGGCCACCGCAACCATCGGGTACGCGAGATGCCCGCGACGGCCAGCGCCATGCCCAGCACCGAGCCGAGCAGGGCGGCGGAGATCGCCAGGATCAGCGTGTTGGGCAGCCCCACCGTCAGCATCTCGGGCAGCGCCTCGCGCATGGAGTCCCAGTCGAAGAAGGTCTCCCACAGGGTGCTCAACGGATCCATCGTCTCTCCTACCGCCCCGCTCGCTCGTCGTCCGTACGTGTCAGGAGGCGGCCGACGCCGACGGCACCGGCACCGTGCCGCTGCCCGGCTTGAAGTCGGCCGGGATCGGGCGGCCCGGGTAGTACTGGGCCTGCAGGCGGCTCCACGTGCCGTCTGCGATCACCTCGTCGAGTCCCTTGTCCAGCGCCTCGCGCAGCTTGTCGTTGCCCTTGGCGAACGCGTACGCCGTGGGGGCGGGACTGAGCAGCTTGGCCGCCACCTTGATCTTGCCGCCGCTGTCGGCGGCCGACTTGTCGCCGATCTCGGCGGGGGCGATCCAGGCGTCGGCGGTGCCGGCCTTGAGCTGGTTGATCGCCCCGTTGTAGTCGGGCACCCGGACCGGGTCGAGCCCCTCGCCGGTGGCGTAGTCGTCCTGGACGGTGCCCTGCACGACCACGACCCGCTTGCCGGCGA
Organism: Micromonospora sp. NPDC048170; assembly: GCF_040652795.1. NCBI lineage: Bacteria > Bacillati > Actinomycetota > Actinomycetes > Micromonosporales > Micromonosporaceae > Micromonospora > Micromonospora sp. NPDC048170. Next base: position 64,956 of record NZ_JBEZMR010000011.1, on the reverse strand, counting down.
GCTGGTCGAACCCGGTGATCGACGAGCCGGCCGGCACGTCGAGCCCGAAGTGGCCGAAGTCGTAGCCGTTGCCGAAGTCGACGGTCTTCTTCCGCGCCTCCGTGATCGTGATCGAGGAGCTGCCGACGTCGAACTTGCGGTTGTTGACCTGGGAGAGCAGGGCGGAGAAGTCGGTGCCGACGAACTCCACCTTCAGGCCGACCTTCCCGGCGACCGCGGTGAGCAGGTCGTTGTCGAAGCCGGTGAACTTGCCGTCCTTGAGGTAGACGTTCGGCGGGGCGTCGGTGAGCGTGCCGGTGCGCAGCACACCCGGCTGGAGCAGGTTGTACGGGTTGTCGGCCGCGCCGGCCGCGTCGTCGCCGCAGGCGGTCAGGGTGGTGGCGGCGAGGACGGCGGCCACGCCGAGGGCGGCGGCCCGGGTCAGGGAGGAAAGGATTCGCACAGGTGTCTCCGAATGAGGTGTTCCGGCGGCGGCACACGGGTGTGCGGCGCCGGCGGTGCGCCCGATGGGCGTACCGCTGGGATGGTTCCGGGAAGAAAGAGGAGTGGCGCGTCTAGCGCGGGTCGCCGGGGCGACAGGAGGTGGCGCAGACCCGCATCATGTCGACGTGGCGACGGCGGGTCAGGATCGGCAACGCTGGCGCCACGGCGAAGACCGCCGGTGGGTCGCACATGTGCAGGGGCATGGTTCTCCTCGGTCGGGGCGACCCGGGAACCAGGCCGCGCTTGCACCGGAGCTGCTCCGGTGCCTGGTCTTCACCCGGGGCACCCCTGCGCGGAGGAGGGTTGCCGGCCAGCGAGCCGGGGCTTGACGCTGGCGCTCATGACCTGCCGACGAGGCTAGCAGCCCGCCACGGTGGGGCGTCCAGCCGCTATGACCACCCTCACCCGGGCCCGCCGGACCGGCGGGCCAGATACCCTCCGGTCCACCTTCGCCACGATCCGGGAGCGCCACGTCATGTCCGTGCCCGACGACACCGAGTTCGTACCGCCCGCCGACCGTCCGTCGGCCGGCGGACGACCCGCCGACGCCGACCCCACCGACACCTCCGCTCTCGCGGTGCTCCGGGCGCCACAGACGGCCCGGGTCCTGGCGGCCAGCCTGCTCGGCCGGATCCCGCTCGGCGCGGCCCCGCTGGCCCTGCTGGTGTTCGCCCGGGAGACGATGACGCTGACCGTGGCGGGCCTGCTGGTCGGCGCGTTCACCGCCGGCACCGCGGTGGGGCAGCCGATGCTCGCCCGGATGGCGGACCGCTGGCGGCAGCCGCCGGTGCTGTGGCTGGCCGTGGCGGCGTCGACGGTCGGCTTCGCGCTCACCGTCGCGCACGTCAACCTGCCGGTGACCCTCCTCGCCGCCGCCCTGGCCGGGGCGGGCGCACCGCCGTTCGAGTCGTGCCTGCGGGTGCTCTGGCGCGACCTCCTTCCCGCGCACCGGGTGCAGACCGCGTACACCCTGGACATCGCCGTACAGGAGACGATCTTCATCCTCGGCCCGGTGGTCACGCTCGCCGCCGTGGGCCTGGCCGGACCGGCCGGCGGTCTGGCCGCCGCCGCGCTCTTCCAGGCCGCCGGCACCGTCTGGTTCGCCACGACCGACGCGGTCCGGCGCTGGCGGGGCGAGCCGGCGGTACGCCACTGGGCCGGGCCGCTGCGGGCCGGCGGGCTCCGGCTGGTCCTCGGGGCACTGGTGCTGGTCGGCGCGGCGGTGGGCAGCGTGACCGTGGCCGCGACCGGGTACGCCGAGTCGGCCGGGGCCCGTTCCTGGGCGGGCTGGCTGCTCGCCGCGCAGGCCACCGGGGCGCTGATCGGGGGCCTGCTCTTCGTACGCTTCGGCGGGCTGCGCCGGTACGCCACCCTGCCCCGCACGGTCGCGGTCTTCGCCGCCGGCTACCTGCCGTTGCTGCTCACCCCGACCCCGGCGGTGATGCTGGTGCTGATGGCGGTCAGCGGACTCGCGCTCCCGGCGCTGCTGACCATCGCCTTCGTCGCGCTCGACGACCTGGCGCCCGCCGGCACCGTGGCTGAGGCGTTCGCCTGGGCGGCGACGGCGTTCTCGGTCGGCAGCGCGGGCGGCGCGGCGGCGGCCGGGGCGCTGCTGGACGCCGCGGGGGAGGCGACCGTCGGCTTCCTGATCGCCCCGCTGAGCGCCGCCGCGGCCTGCGGGATCGCGCTGATGGCTGCCCGCACCCTCGGCCGGTCCGCGGGGTGAGCGGACGATAACCAGGATGACCGCCGGCTCCGGGACTACTTCGCGGCGGAACGGGAAAGGGCCCGCGTGGTGGAGCCGTCCGGATCGGGGGTGCCGTGGAAGCCGTTCTGATCGGCGTGGTGCTCGTGATCCTCTTCCTGACGCTCGTCGGCGCGCTGAGCATCCGGCTGGTGCAGCAGTACCAGCGGGGCATCGTCTTCCGCTTCGGCCGGGTGCTGGAGCCGGTCCGGCAGCCCGGCCTGCGGCTGATCGTCCCGGTCGCCGACCGGATGGTCCGCGTCAGCATGCAGACGACCGTGATCGGCGTGCCCCCGCAGGGGGCGATCACCCGGGACAACGTCACCCTCACCGTCGACGCGGTGGTCTACTACCGGGTCGTCGATCCGGTGAAGGCGCTGGTCAACGTCCGCGACTACCCCTCGGCGGTGCTCCAGGTGGCGCAGACCGCGCTGCGCTCGGTGATCGGCAAGGCCGACCTGGACACCCTGCTGGGCGACCGGGAGCGGATCAACGCCGAACTGAAGGCGGTGATCGACGCGCCCACGGAGAAGCCGTGGGGACTGCTGATCGAGCGGGTCGAGGTCAAGGACGTCGCGTTGCCCGAGGGGATGAAACGGTCGATGTCCCGCCAGGCCGAGGCGGAACGCGAACGCCGTGCCCGGGTGATCGCCGCCGACGGCGAGTACCAGGCGTCCCGCCGGCTCGCCGACGCGTCCCGGGCGATGGCGGGCACGCCGGGGGCCTACCAGCTGCGGCTGTTGCAGACCGTGGTGGACGTGGCGGCGGAGAAGAACAGCACCCTCGTGATGCCGTTCCCGGTGGAGCTGCTGCGCTTCTTCGACAAGTTCACCCGCGACACCGAGCCGACGGCGGCGGAGCGCCCGCCGACCGGGCAGCCGGAACCCGCCGCGCCGGCGGCCGGCGACGGCCACCGCGGCCCGTTGACCTGACCCGTCCGGGGCGGGCGGGGGGAGTCGCGCACCGCCCCGACGCCGGTGCCTCGCCGCCCACGGGGCGGCGCCCTGGTCCAGTCGGCGGGGCGGCGGCGCGGTGTGCTTGCCCGCGGGTGGTACCAGTGTCGTGTGTCCGTAACCGATCATGCACCCGCCCGCCGGTACGTCCCGGACGTCCGGGGGCCGGAAGCAGCCGTTGCGCCGATGGCCGCGGCGTTTCCCGCGACCACAATGGCCACCGGAGGCGGCCCCACCGCCCCCAGGGACGGAGAGGTGAGCCCGTGAGCGGCTGGCAGGTTTCCGGCTACCGCGCGGTGCGCCAGCTCGGCGCCGGCGCGTCCGGCCGGGTGGACCTCGCCGTGCACGACGCGACCGGCACACCGGTAGCGATCAAGTACCTCATCGGCGGGATCGGCGACGACCCGGCGTTCCGCACCGCGTTCCGCGCCGAGGCCCGGCTGTTGGCCGAGATCGACGACCCGCACGTCTCCCGCCTCTACGAGTACGTCGAGTCGCCCAGCGGCGCGGCGATCGTCATGGAGCTGGTCAACGGCGTGTCGCTGCGGCAGATGCTGCGCGCGCACGGCCCGACGATCCCGGAGTCGGCGCTCTGCGTCCTCAAGGGCTCGCTGGCCGGGCTCGGCGCGGCGCATGCCCAAGGCGTCGTGCACCGTGACTACAAGCCGGAGAACGTGCTGGTCACCGCCGAGGGCACCAGCAAGCTGGCCGACTTCGGCATCGCCATGCCGGTGGGTGGAACGTCGGGAATCAGCGTGACCGGCACCCCCCGCTACATGGCGCCCGAGCAGTGGACGGGCGCGCCGGCCAGCCCGGCCTGCGACATCTACGCGGCCACCGCGACCTTCTACGAGTGCCTCACCGGTCGGCCGCCCTACGACGGGCGGGACCTGCTCACACTGCGCCAGCAGCACGCCCGCGCGCCGATTCCCACCGAACCCGCTCCCGCGCCGGTGCACGACCTGCTGCGGCACGGCATGGCCAAGCAACCGGCCGAGCGGCCGCAACCCGCCCAGGTCTTTCTCGCCGTACTGGAACAGGTGGCGGCCGAGGCGTACGGGCAGCGGTGGGAGGAGCGCGGCCTGCGCGAGCTGGCCCGGCGGGCGGCGCTGCTCGCCGCCCTCTTCCCGTTCCCGGACGGTGCCGGCGGCGCCACCAGCCTGGCCAGCACCGCGTTCGGCGAAGGGTCGGGCCGGTTGACATGGCTGCGCTCCGGCCGGGCCCGCGCCGCGCTGGCCGGCGGCGGGCTGGCCGCGGCGTTGCTGCTCGGCGGCGCCGGGCTGAGCTACGCCGCCCGCGACGAGCCGCTGCCCGCCGCCGGGCCGGCCGCGCCCGAGGCGGCGCCGGGCCCGACCGGCGAGCCGTCCGCATCGGCCGCCGCGCCGCCCACCCCGACGGTCGCGGCGCCGCCCACGCCGACCCCCTCCGCCGCGCCGACCGCGACGGCGACGACACCGGATCCCGCCGGCCCCGGCGCTCCACCGACATCATCGGCCCCGGCCCCGCCGACCCCGTCGACCAGCACCAGCCCGCCGCCACCGGCGGACACCGTCGCCCCGTCCGTCGACCGGGTCGCGGCCAGCCCGACCGAACTGGACCCCAAGGGCTGCCCGTACGGACCCACGTCCAGCACCGTCTCCGTGGTCGTCTCCGACGACCGTACGGCGGCCGGGAAGCTGAGGGTGAGCTTCCGGTACACCCTGGACGGTCGTACCACCGAGGTGGCCATGACGTCCGATGGGCGCGGGCTGTTCCGGGGCGTCCTGGGCGACCTGCCCCGGCCGGCGGCCAGCACCCGGATCCCGGTCCAGGTCGTCGCCGTCGACGAGGCCGGCAACGCCTCGCCCGAGGGCTCGCCGGTGTACGTGACGCTGTACCAGTCCTGTACCCCGGGCTGAGCCCGGACATCCGGATGCCGACCACGACGACGGAGGGCGGGCCGCCGTGACCCAGCCGAACGACCCGACCGAGGCGCTGCCCACCCAACGTCAGCCGGGCGAGGATGCGGGGACCGCCCGCTTCGACCTCCACCGGCCGCACCCACCGGCCGAACCGACCGTGCACCTGACCTCGGCCGAGCCGACGGTGCACCTCGCCGTTGGCGGCGCCGGGGCCTACCCGGCCGCCGGTGAGCAGACCGTGGCCCTCACCCCCGATGACGCGACCATGCATCTGGCCCACGGCCAGCCGACGATGCCGCAGCACGCCCCCGGCGGAGGGCTTGAGCCGTGGCGGGCGGCGCGACCGGCACCGGTGCGGTGGAGCACCCAGCCGACGGCTCCGGGGACCGGGCATGCCGTCGGGACCGGGCACGGCCCTGACACCGGGCGTACCACCGGGCCCGGGGCGGGGACGATCTTCGGTGGGTCCAACGCCGCCGAACCGGTCGGGGAGGTGCGGTTCGGCCCGGGTGTGCCGACGACCCCGCCATCGGCACCGGCGTGGCCCGTGCCAGCGTCGCCGCCGCCACGGCGGCGGTCGGCGTGGCGGACGGTGACGTCGGTGCTGTCCACCGTGCTGACCGTCGCGCTGCTCGCCGCCGTCGGCCTCCACCTCTGGCAGCGGCTCAGCCCGCTGGAGGTCACCGGGGTGACGGTGACGGCTTCCCAGCCGGCCGGCGACCGGTGTGACGTCACCGTCGACGTGGTGGCCACCGTGTCGACCAACGGCCGGGCGGGGAAGATCCGCTACCAGTGGCTGCGTACCGGCAGCGCACCCGGCAGCCTGCTGACCGAGCGGGTCGGGCGCGGCCAGCGCACCGTCGAGCTGACGCTGCGTTGGGCCTTCAGCGGCGTGGGCACCACGACCGAGACCGCCACGGTCAACATCACCTCACCGTCCCCGGTGCAGGCCCAGACTCCGGTGTCCTACGACTGCGGGCGTCGCTGACCCGGTGTTTCCCCGGTCGCCGCCAGGGGTAGGTCGGGATCCGGACGAACCGGATGCCGTGTGGAGGAATTCCGATGAGAGACAACTTCGGCGATGCGGTGGGCGACGCCTTCCGGTCGGTGATGCTGTTCCTGCCGAAGGCCGTCGCCTTCGTGGCCATCCTGGTGGCCGGCTGGCTGATCGCCAAGGCCGTGCTGAAGGTCGTGGACAAGGTGTTGGAGCGGGTGGGCTTCGACCGGGCCGTGGAGCGCGGCGGGATCCGTCGGGCCCTGGCCCGCTCGCGGTACGACGCCAGCGACATCGTCGCCAAGCTCGCCTACTACGGGGTGCTGCTGGTGACCCTCCAGTTGGCCTTCGGCATCTGGGGTCCGAACCCGATCTCCGACCTGATCGCCGGGGTGATCGCCTGGCTGCCCCGTGCCTTCGTCGCGATCGTCATCGTCGTGGTCGCCGCGGCCATCGCCAGCGCGGTGAAGGACATCATCAGCGGCGCCCTGGGCGGGCTGTCGTACGGCCGGATCCTGGCCACCATCGCGTCGGTGTTCATCCTCGGCCTGGGCGTCATCGCCGCGCTCAACCAGATCGGCGTGGCGACCGCGGTCACCACTCCGGTGCTGGTCGCCGTGCTGGCCACCGTGGGCGGCATCCTCGTCGTCGGGGTCGGCGGCGGGCTGGTCCGGCCGATGCAGAGCCGCTGGGAGTCGTGGCTGACCCGGGCCGAGCAGGAGTCGCAGCTGATCGCCACGCACGCCCGCGCCTACCAGGCCGGCCGCCGTGACAGCGAGGCGCATCTCGCCGGGCGGGACGCGGCCGGGGTCCCGGTGCCCGGCGGCGACCCGGACGCCACGCAGGTGGTCTCCGGCCCGCGCGTCGATGCGGACCCGGACGCCACGCAGGTGGTCTCCGGCCCGCGCGTCGACGCCGACCCGACCGTGCCGGTGCCGCGGCAGGGCGACCCGGACGCCACCCAGGTCACCGCGCGTGGCGCCACCGTTCCGGCCCGACAGGCCGGCGAGGACAGCGAGGCCACCATGGTCATCCCGCCGGTGGACGGCGAGCAGCGCCGCCGCTGACCACCACCGTCCAGGGTGGGATCCGATCCGGGTCCCACCCTGGCGCGTGTCCGGCGACGGGCGTGACCGCCCGGGCCGGCGCGACTACCATCACCGGCATGACGTGGCGATGTTGATGCACTGCTAGGGGCCACTGCCGTGGGCCGCCGCGGTCGCCGTACGTCCGGCGTCCGTTTCGTCCCCCCAGGAAGGTCCCATGACTGTCCACCCTCCACGCCTGCCCGACCCGCGTGTCCGCGGCCTGGCGGCCACCCTCTACGGGTACGCGTTCCTCACCGAAACCGTCCTGCTCTACCCGCTGTACGTGCTGCTGTTCAGCGACACCGGCCTGTCGGTGTGGCAGATCTCGTCGCTGTTCGTGATCTGGTCGGCCGCCAGCATCCTGCTGGAGGTGCCCTCCGGCGCGTTCGCCGACGCGGTCTCCCGGCGGCTGCTGGTCAGCCTCGCACCGGTGGTCACCGCCGCCGGTTTCGCACTTTGGGTGCTCGTGCCCTCGTACCCGGCGTTCGCCGTCGGGTTCGTGCTCTGGGGTGCCGGCGGGGCGCTCGCCTCGGGCGCGCTGGAGGCGCTGGTCTTCACCGAGCTCGACCGCCTCGGCGCCGCCGGCCGGTACGCCCGCGTCATCGGTCGGGCGAAGACCGCCGGGACGCTCGGTGTGCTCGCCTCGATCCTGCTGGCCGGCCCCGTGTTCGCGGTCGGCGGCTATCCGGCCGTCGGCGTGGCCAGCGTGCTCGCCTGCCTGCTCGCCGCCGCCGTCGCCACCCGCCTGCCGGAGCACCGCCAGTCCACGCCCGCCGCATCCGTCGCCCACCTTCCGGAGCGCCGCCAGCCGGCATCCGCCGCTGCCGGACCTGCCGATGCCGTGCCTGCCACGGCTGCCGGTGTGACCGACGGAGGGCCGGACCGGGCCGGGGGTGAGGTCGGGGCGGACGACGACGACCTCGGCTGGTGGGCGAGCCTGCGCGCCGGGTTCGTCGAGGTCCGCACCGACCGGGCCGTGCGCGCGGCGGTGTCGCTGGTCGCGGTGGTCGCGGCGGTCTGGGGCGCCCTGGACGAGTACGCCCCGCTGCTGGCCCGCGACACCGGTGTCGGTGAGGCGACCGTGCCGCTGCTGCTCCTGCTCACGTGGGCCGGGGTGGGTGTGGGCGGTCTGCTGGCCCCGGCGGGGGAGCGGTTGACCGCCAGAGGGTACGCCGGCCTGCTGGCGCTGTCGGCCCTGGCCCTGGCCGCCGGGGCGCTGCTCGCCCGGCCGGTCGGCTTCGTGCTGGTCGGGGCCGCGTTCTGCGGCTTCCAGCTCGCCACCGTGCTCGCCGACGCCCGGTTGCAGGCGCGGATCACCGGTGGCAGCCGGGCGACCGTGACATCGCTGGCCGGGATGGCCACCGACGTCACGATCATCGCGGTGTACGGCGGGTACGGCCTGCTCGCCACCGGGGCCGGCAACGGGGTCGCCTTCGCGGTGGCCGCGGTGCCGTACCTGATCGTGGCGCTGCTCCTGGTGACCCGCGCCGGCCGGTCGGCCCGCCGTCGCCCGCAGCGGCCCGCCGCTCGCAGCGGCCCAGCCCAGCGATCTTGCACTTGCCGCCGGGGCAAAGGGGATATTTGCCCTAAATAGCGGGCCTAAAGTGCAAGATCGCGGGAAGCGGGGTGGGGCTGAGCGGGTTGGGTCAGGCGCCGGCGGTCTCGCCGGTCTGCTCCCAGATCGAGCTCATCTCGTTGAAGGCCTGCTCCATGAGCTGCACCATGGCCCGCCGGGCCCGTTCGCCGTCGCGCCGCTGGATCGCCTGGGCGACCTCGGCGTGCAGCTGGAGGGCCTGCTCGTGCGGGTGGTGCGGCATCAGGTGGTGCTGGTGTCGGCCGGTGAGCACCTCGGCGATCAGGTCCTGCAACCGGACGAACATCTCGTTGCCGGAGGCGACCAGGATCCGCCGGTGGAACTCTATGTCGAGTTCGAGGAAGCGTTCCTCGTCGCCGGCCTTGCCGGCGGCCCACATCTTCGCCGCGAGCCCGACGAGGTCGCTCGCCTCGTCGTGGCCGACCCGGCTGGCGGCGAGCCAGGCGGCGTGCGGCTCGACGGCGGTGCGCAGCTCGGTGATCGAGCGGAGCTGGACGATGCGGCCGGCCGAGGCGAGCCGCCAGCGGATCACCTGCGGATCGAAGACGTTCCAGGCGTCCGAGGGGCGGATCATGACCCCGACACGGCGGCGGGTCTCGATGAAGCCGATCGAGGCGAGCACCCGCAGCACCTCGCGGACGACCGAGCGGGACACGGCGTAGCGGTCGACCAGCTCGTCGATGTTGAGGACCGACCCGGGCGTCAGCTCGCCCCCGCAGATGGCCGTGCCGAGACGGTCGAGGACGCGTGCGTGCAGGCCAGCCTCGACAGGGGCGAGCTGGGTGGCGGCAACCCCTGGAGAGGACGATTTCACATGGCAGAGCATATCAGTTGGATGTACTACTTGTATAAGTCTGCTTTTTCGGCCTAGCATCCCGACGTTAAGCGGATGTAAACCGCAAGGTGGCGGCCCACCCGACCGGGCGGCGGCCACGGCCACGGCATAAGGAGTGATGGACGTGAGACGTCGAGCGGTTATCGGGACTTCCCTGGGGATGGTCGTCGCCCTCGGCCTGTCCGCCTGTGGTGGCGGCGGGGACGACGCCGGCGGTTCGAACACCGTGCGCGTGACGCTGGTGAACCACGTCTGGACCGAGAACATCAAGAAGGCCCTGCCGGAGTTCGAGAAGCAGTCGGGCCTGAAGGTGGAGGTCACCCAGCTCGGTGAGGACCAGCTCTCCGACCAGTACAACGTCAAGCTGAACGCCGGGTCCACCGACCTGGACGTGATGATGTACCGGCCGCTGCAGGAGGGGAAGCTGTTCGGCAAGAACAAGTACCTCGCCGACCTGACCGACAAGAGCAAGTCGGACAGCGCGTTCGAGGTCGGTGACTTCCAGTCCGGACCGGTGCAGGCCACCACGTACGAGGACAAGTTGGTCGGCGTGCCGATCATCACCGAGCAGGAGGTCCTCTACTACCGCAAGGACCTGCTGGAGAAGTCCGGCTTCACCGCCCCGCCGAAGACCCTCGACGAGCTCAAGGCGCAGGCGGCGAAGGTCGAGGCGGACAACCCGGGCGTTGCGGGCTTCGTGTCCCGCACCGGCAAGTCCGCCGCCGTCACCCAGTTCTCCAGCTTCCTCTACAGCTTCGGCGGCGACTTCGTCGACGCCAACGGCAAGGCCTCGGTCAACTCCGAGCAGGCCAAGCAGGCGTACGCCTACTACGGCGGGCTGCTGCGGGAGCACGGACCCAAGAACATCAGCACCGACATGAGCTGGTCCGAGGCGATGGCGATCTTCACCCAGGGCAAGGCGGCCTTCTACACCGAGGCCAACTCGCTCTACAAGAACGCCACCGACCCGGCCAAGTCGAAGGTCTCCGACACCGTCGGGTTCGCGGCCTTCCCGGCCGGCCCGGCCGGCTCGAAGCCGTACAACATCCCCTCCTGGGCGCTCGGCGTGAACGAGGCGTCCAAGAACCAGGACAACGCCTGGAAGTTCATCCAGTGGGCGGCCGGCAAGGAGCAGGCGCTGGCGCAGCAGAAGGCCGGCGTCCCCAGCGCCCGCACCTCCGTCTGGGAGAACCCGGAGGGCGCGGCGACCTACCCGAAGGACCTCGCCGAGGCCACCACGGTCAGCACCGCCAACGGCGTGGGCCACGACCGCCCGCTGGTCGTGAAGGTCGCCCAGGCTCGGGAGATCGTCGGCCAGCCGATCGTCGACGCGATCACCGGCAAGGACGCGGCCGCCTCGGCGGACGCCGCCAACGAGGCGTTCCAGAAGTTCCTCGACGACGAGGCGAAGTAGCCCGAAGCGCAGGTGGCGGAGCCGGTCGGCTCCGCCACCCCGCGTCGGGACGCTGGCCCTGACCCCACCCGGAGACCCCATGTCAGCCGTCACCACACCAGTCAAGAGATCGCCCGAGGCGCGTCCGGCGTCCCCGGAGACGTCGGGCTGGTCGCGTTGGGCCAACGAGCACCGCAAGTGGCTCTTCGCGACACCCGCCATGTTGTTCGTCGCCGTGCTGATCGTCTTCCCGGTCGCGTGGACCGGCTACCTCAGCCTGACCGACGCCGAGGGCTCGGTGCGCGCCGAGAGCAGTTTCATCGGCTTCCAGAACTACCTCGACGTGCTCGGCGACACCGACCGGTTCTGGCCGGCCGTGTGGCGTACCGCCCTCTTCACCGGCGTCGTGCTCTTCTTCGAGGTCGTGCTCGGCATGGCGATCGCCCTGCTGCTGTGGCGACCGTTCCGCGGTGAGAAGTGGGTCCGCGTCGCGATCCTCCTGCCGCTGGTGGCCACCCCGGTCGCGGTCGGCATGATGTGGCGGCTGATCTTCGATCCCAACATCGGCATGGCCAACCAGGTGCTCGGCTGGGTCGGGATCGACCCCCAGCCCTGGCTGTCCGGGCAGAACTCGGCCCTGCCGACGACCATGTTCATCGACATCTGGCAGTGGACGCCGATGGTCGTGCTGATCCTGCTCGCCGGCCTGACGTCGCTGTCGGACGAGCCGCAGGAGGCGGCGCTCATCGACGGCGCCAGCACCTGGCAGCGGTTCCGGCACGTCACCCTGCCGCTGCTGATGCCGACCGTCATCGTCGCGATCCTGCTGCGCGGCATCGACGCGCTGAAGACCTTCGACATCCTCTACGCCACCAAGGGACGCGGCGGCGGGTCGTTCCACGAGGTGGAGACCCTCAACGTGTACGCCTACGGGCTCAGCTTCGACTACAACGACTACGGCGTCTCGTCGACCGTCCTCATCATCTTCTTCCTGATCATCATCGGGGTCATGTGGGCCCTGACCTACCGCAAGAAGGGGATGAACCGATGAAGCTGCGCAGGCCGTACAAGGTCTTCCGGACGGTGGCCCTCATCCTCGTGGTGCTGTCGCTGATCGCGCCGCTGGTCTGGATGGTCGCCGCGTCGCTGAAGACGAACGTCGACATCTACGACAGCGAGAAGGCGTTCGTCTTCTCCCCGACGTTGGACAACTACTCCAACGTGCTCCAGCAGGCGAACTACATCCAGTTCATCGGCAACAGCCTCTGGGTGGCGTTCGCGGCCACCGTGCTCTCGCTCGTGCTCGGGGTGCCCGCCGCGTACTCGATGAGCCGCTTCAACATGAAGAAGTCCGCGCTCGTCGTGCTCATGGCGCGGGTCATCCCCGGCGTCTCGCTGCTGGTGCCCTGGTACTACGTGTTCTCGAACCTGCAGATGGTCGGCGGGTTCACCCCGCTGATCCTCAGCCACATGTTCGTGTCGCTGCCGCTGATCGTCTACATCATGATGGGCTACTTCGACGGCCTGCCGGCCGAACTCGAAGAGGCGGCCCTCGTCGACGGCCTGACCCACATCGGCGCGTTCCGGCGGATCACCCTGCCGCTGTCGGTGCCCGGCATCGCCACCGCCGGCATCCTGTCGTTCATCTTCTCCTGGAACAACTTCATGTTCGCCCTCGTGCTGTCCGGGGCCGACACCAAGACGCTCCCGGTGGCGATCTTCGACTTCGTCGGCTACGCCAGCATCGACTGGGGCGGCCTGATGGCGGCGGCCACCGTCGTCACCCTGCCGATCATGCTGATCGCCCTGTTCGTGCAGAAGTACGTCGTCTCCGGCCTCACCGCCGGCGCCACCAAGGGATGAGGAGAGCATGACCACGATCGCACGGGTGGAGACCTTCCTCGTCGCGCCGCGCTGGCTCTTCGTCCGGGTCGAGACGTCCTCCGGGATCGTCGGCTGGGGCGAGGCGACCTGCGAGGGCCGGTCCGAGACCGTCCGCACCGCCGTCGAGCAGCTCAGCGAGCTGCTGGTCGGCCGGGACGCGCTGCGGATCGAGGACCACTGGCAGGTCATGACCAAGGGCTCGTTCTACCGGGGCGGGCCGATCCTGGCCAGCGCCGTCGCCGGGCTCGACCAGGCGCTGTGGGACATCGCCGGCAAGCACTTCGGCGCGCCGGTGCACCAGTTGCTCGGCGGCCCGGTCCGGGACCGGATCCGCGTCTACGGCTGGGTCGGCGGCGACGAGCCCAGCGAGGTCCGCGACCAGATCAGCGCCGCGATCGCCACGGGCCTGACCGCGGTGAAGATGAACGCCTCCGGCCCGATGAGTTCCGTCGCGTCCGTCGCCGAACTCGACGGCGTGGTGCGGCGGGTGGCCGCCGCCCGCGAGGTGCTCGGCGACGAGCGGGACGTGGCGGTCGACTTCCACGGCCGGTTCACCCTCGCCAACGCCCGCCGGGTGGCCCCGCTGCTCGAGCCGTACCGGCCGTTCTTCCTGGAGGAGCCGGTGGTGCCGGAGAACTCGCACCTCATCGGCGAGTTCGTCCGCTCCACCACCACGCCGGTGTCGACGGGGGAGCGGCTCTACAACCGGCAGGAGTTCCTGCCGGTGCTCCAGGCCGGCATCGCGGTGGCCCAGCCGGACCTCTCGCACGCCGGCGGCATCACCGAGGTCCGCAAGATCGCCGCGCTGGCCGAGGTGTACGACGTGCAGCTCGCCCCGCACTGCCCGCTCGGGCCGATCGCCCTGGCGGCCTGCCTCCAGGTCGGCTTCGCCACGCCCAACTACCTGATCCAGGAACAGAGCATCGGCATCCACTACAACCTCGGTGCCGAGGTGCTCGACTACTGCCTCGACAAGACCCCGCTGACGTTCGTCGACGGGTACGTCGAGCGGCTCACGGCACCCGGCCTCGGCATCGAGATCGACGAGAACGCCGTACGGACGGCGGACAAGCGCGGGCACGCGTGGCGCAGCCCCACGTGGCGGCACCGCGACGGCTCCTACGCGGAATGGTGATCACATGACCGTCAACCTCACCGCCGAACTCACCGACGCCCGCATCCTCGCGATCATCCGCGGCACCGACACCGCCGCGGCCCTCGCCGCGGGCACCGCACTGCTGGAGGAGGGCGTACGCCTCATCGAGGTGGCCCTCACCACGCCGGGCGCCACGCGGGTGATCGAGGCGCTGCGCGCGGTCGCCCCCGCCGGGTCGCTGGTCGGGGCCGGCACGGTGCTCACCACCGCCGACGTCGCCGACGTGGCCGCCGCGGGCGCGCAGTTCGTGGTGACACCGGCCGTGGTCGAGTCGATCGCCGAGGCGGCGCGGCGCGGCTTCCCGGTCGTCGCCGGGGCGCTCACCCCGACCGAGGCGTACACCGCGACGCGGATGGGGGCGTCGGCGGTCAAGCTGTTCCCGGCGGCGGTCGGGGGCCCGGCGTACCTCAAGGCGGTGCGTGACCCCTTCCCGGACATCCCGTTCGTCGCGGTCGGCGGCGTCGGCCTGGACGACGTGCCGGGCTACTTCCGGGCCGGCGCGATCGCGGTCGGTCTCGGCGGACCCCTGGTCGGCGACGCCGCCTCCGGCGGCGACCTGGACGCCCTGCGGGCACGTGCGCGCACCTACCTCTCCGCCGTGCGGGATTCGGCCGGATCATGACCGCGCCGGACCTGCTCACCGTCGGCGAGACCCTGGTGTCGCTGCGCTCGGCCGGCCCGCTCGCCGCCGGGGGACCGCTGACCATGCACCTGGCCGGCGCCGAGTCCAACGTGGCGGTCGGGGTGGCCCGGCTGGGCCACCGCGCCGCCTGGGTCGGCCGGGTGGGCGCCGACGAGTTCGGCGAGTACGCGCTGCGGCAGCTGCGCGCCGAGGGCGTCGCCGTCGACGGCGTGAGCCGGGACCCGGACCGGCCGACCGGCCTGATGTTCCTGGAGCGGCGCACCGCCGACCTGACCCGGGTGCAGTACCACCGGGCCGGCTCGGCCGGCTCCGCGCTCGACGTCGACGACCTGCGGGCGCCGCTGGCCGCGGGCGCGCGGATGCTGCACCTGACCGGGATCACCCCGGCGCTGTCCGACTCCGCCCGCGCGGCCACGCGATGGGCGGCCGAGGCCGCCGCCGGGGCGGGCGTCCCGGTGTGCCTCGACGTCAACCACCGGGCCCGCCTCTGGTCCCGCGACACCGCCCGGGAGGTGCTGACCCCGCTGGCGGGGCACGCCTCGGTCGTCATCGCCTCCGCCGACGAGCTGGACCTCGTCGGCGACCCGGGGGCCGACGAGTCCACGGTTGTGGCGGACCTGTTCCGGCGGGGCGTGGACACGGTCCTGGTCAAGTTGGGCGCCGACGGCGCCCGCGCGCACACCCGGGACGGCGTACGACACGTCGGGGCGCTGACCGTGACCGCCGTCGACACGGTCGGCGCCGGGGACGCGTTCACCGCGGGCTACCTGTCCGGCTGGTTCGACGGGCTCGACCTGGCCGGCCGGCTGCGCCGCGCGGCCACCCTCGGCGCCTTCGCGGTCTCCAGCCCCGGCGACTGGGAGGGGCTGCCGCGCCGCGACGAACTGTCCCTCCTCGACGGCCACGAGGCCGGAAGCGTCATCCGCTAGTCGCCCGAGCACCCCCAAGGAAGAGAGGCAACCCGTGAAGATCGTCGCAGCTGACGTCATCGTCTCCAGCCCCGACCGCAACTTCGTCACACTCAAGATCACCACCGACGACGGCATCACCGGCCTGGGCGACGGCACCCTCAACGGACGGGAACTCTCCGTCGCCTCGTACCTGCGCGACCACGTCGTACCGCTGCTGATCGGCCGGGACGCGCACCGCATCGAGGACGCCTGGCAGTTCCTCTACCGCTCGGCGTACTGGCGTCGCGGGCCGGTCACCATGGCCGCCATCGCGGCCGTCGACGTGGCCCTGTGGGACATCAAGGCCAAGGCCGCCGGCATGCCGCTGTACCAGCTGCTGGGCGGGGCGTCCCGCACCGGCATCATGGCCTACGGCCACGCCTCCGGCAGGGACGTACCGGAGCTGTTCGACTCGATCCGCCGGCACCTCGACCTCGGCTTCCGCTCGATCCGGGTGCAGACCTCGGTGCCGGGCATCAACGCCGTGTACGGCGTCGCCGCACAGCCCAGCGCCGACGGCAAGCGGTACGACTACGAGCCGGCGCAGCGCACCCCGCTGCCGGCCGAGGAGGACTGGGACACCCGCTCCTACCTGCGGCACCTGCCCGGCGTGTTCGAGGCGGTCCGCAACGAGTTCGGCCCGGAGCTGCCGCTGCTGCACGACGGCCACCACCGGATGACCCCCATCCAGGCCGCCAAGCTCGGCAAGGCGCTGGAGCCGTACGACCTGTTCTGGCTGGAGGACTGCACCCCGGCGGAGAACCAGGAGGCGCTGCGGCTGGTCCGCCAGCACACCACCACCCCGCTGGCGATCGGCGAGGTCTTCAACACCGTCTGGGACTACCAGACGCTCATCCGCGAGCAGCTGATCGACTACGTCCGTTCCGCCGTCACCCACACCGGCGGCATCACGGCCATGCGCAAGCTGCTCGACTTCGCCGCCCAGTACCAGATCAAGTCGGGCATCCACGGCCCGACCGACATCTCGCCGGTCGGCATGGCCGCCGCGCTGCACCTGGACCTGGCCATCCACAACTTCGGCATCCAGGAGTACATGCAGCACGGGCCGCTCACCAACGAGGTGTTCCGGCAGTCGTTCACCTTCACCGACGGCTACCTGCACCCGGGGGAGCAGCCCGGGCTCGGTGTCGAGCTGGACGAGGAAGCTGCCGCGAAGTTCCCGTACGTGCCGGCCTACCTGCCGTTCAACCGGCTCCAGGACGGCACGGTCCATGACTGGTGAGACCGACGCGCCCCCGACGCGGCACGTGGTGGTGATGGGGGTGTCCGGGGCCGGCAAGACGACCGTGGCCCGGGGCATCGCCGCCCGCACCGGCCTGACCTTCGCCGAGGCGGACGAGTTCCACTCGCCGGCCCACGTGGCGCAGATGCGGGCCGGCGTGCCGCTGGACGACGCCGCCCGCCTGCCGTGGCTGCGCGACCTGGCCGGGTGGATGGCTGCCCGCGCCGCCGACGGCGTGTCGACGGTGCTGGCCTGTTCGGCGCTGAAGCGCTCCTACCGCGACGTGCTGCGCCAGGGCCCGCCGAGCGTCGAGTTCGTCCACCTGGACGGGTCGGCCGAGGTGATCCGGGAGCGGATGGCCCGCCGCGCCGGGCACTACATGTCGGCGAGCATGCTGGAGTCGCAGCTGGCCACCCTGGAGCAGCCCCACCCGGACGAGTCGGTGCTGGTGCTCGACGTGTCGCTGACGCCGGACGAGCTCGTCTCGGCGGCGCTCGACCGGCTCGGCCTGTCGAGCGGCGTCGTCGCGAACGGCTGAACGGCAGCCCGGTCGCGGTGCCCCGGCACCGCGACCGGGCGTCAGCCGGGCAGCCCGTCGAGGTAGACCCAACGGCCGTCCTCGCGGACGAAGCGGCTGCGCTCGGCCTGCGTCCCCGGCTGGCCGTCGGCCCGGTGGTGGGCCCGGAACTCGACGGTGCCGGTCGCGTCGAACAGCCCGCCCCGGTCGGTGTCGACGATCTCCAGGCCCGTCCAGCGCTGGCCGGGATCGAGGTCGAGCCGACGCGGCCGGGTCGAGGAGTGCCAGCTGCGCAGCAGGTACGCGGCGTCGCCGACGGCGAAGGCGCTGTACCGCGACCGCATCAGCGCCTCGGCAGTCGCCGCGTCCGCCTCGCCCTGGTGCAGCCGTCCGCAACATCCGGCGTACGGCTGGCCGGAGCCGCAGGGGCAGGGCCTTTCCTGGTTGTCGGCCGCCCTCCGGCGGGGTCGCTTCGCCACCGGCCCATTCTGGCCGACGGCCCGCCGGGACCGGCGTCCGGATCCCGGCAGGCGTACATGGGCGGCGCGGTGCGGTGAGCCGGGCCGCACGGCGGCGCCCACGTCGTGCCTCCGGGTCAGCGGGCGCTCGTGCGGGGTGCCCGCCGGCTGCCGAACGACTCCATGGTCGTAGCCCTGCGGGCCGGGGTCTTCGCGGCCGTGGCGCGGGTCGCGGCGGCCTTCGCCGTCTTCTTCGCGGGCGCCTTCTTCGCCGGCGCGGCCGTGGCCGGCGCCTTGCGGGCGCGGGCCGGTGCCGCCGTGGCCGAGGTGTCCTTCTTCCTGGCCACGCGGGCCGTGGTGGGGGTGGGCTTCCCACCCGGGGATTTGGCCGCGGTCGCCCCGGTGGCCCGCTTCGTGGCCGTCGCCACCTTCTTCGCCGCCGTCGCCCGCTTCATCGGGGCCTTGCGCGCCCCGGTGGCCTTCCTGGCCCGTCCTGCGTCCGCCATCGTCGCTCCTCGGGATTCGGCCCTGGGCGCACGGTCTTCCCCCGGCCCCGGCGGTCAAACGCCGGGGCCGCCGCGGCGCGGGCCCGTCACGTCCCGGTCGCCGGCTTGTACGCGCAGACCAGCTCCCAGCCGCCGGGCAGCACCGCCACCCGTTCGAAGCCGACCTCCTTGAGCAGGCCGGTGTAGAACTCGACCTCCCGCAGCCGGCTCACGCAGCTGTCGACCCCGATCAGGAAGTAGCTCCAGAAGAACTGCATGGCCAGCCGGTCCGGGGTGCGGAACTCCTCGCAGATCAGCAGCATCCCGCCCGGCTCCAACGCCGCGTACGCCTTCTCGACCAGCCGGCGGGCGACCTCGTTCGGCCAGTCGTGCAGCACCCGGACGAACGCCAGCGCGTCGTAGCCCGACGGCAGCGGTTCGGCCAGGAAGTCGCCGCCGACGAAGCCCAGCCGGTCCGCGTGCCCCACCCGGGTCCGGGTGGCTTCCACCAGCGGCGCCACCGCCGGCAGGTTGTACACGTCGGCCCGCAGCCCGGGGGCGTCGTCGAGGACGTGCGCGGCGAGCGTACCGTCGCCCCCGCCGACGTCCAGCAGGCGCCGCCGGTCCGGCCACAGCCGGTCGGCGTTGCGGTGCACCGCCTCGATCACCGGGCCGAGCCCGACGGCCATGCTGCGCTCGAAGGCGGCGGTCTGCTCGTCGGTCCTCGGTGGCCACGCGAAGTCGTCGTCGCCCATGCTGACCTCGCCGCGCAGGCTCTCGCCCAGCCGGCCGTGCAGCCGCCGCCAGGGATAGCGGTCCCGGTCACGTTCGATGGCGTCCGGGCCGACCACCGCCGTGACGGCGTCCCGGAGCCCGGGCACGGCCCGGTACGTGGTCGCGGTGATGTCGTCATCCGGCTCGCCGCGTTCGACGAAGCCGAGGCTCTCGAGGCAGTCGAGGAACTTGTAGAGCCGCAGGGGCCGTACGTCGAACCGTCCGGCGAGCTCACCGAGGCGGGCCGGTCCCGGCTCCAGCGCGTCGAGCAGCCCCATGCCGAGCGCGGTCTCCAGCACGTCCATCGCCTTGGGCCCGTTGGCGAGCAGGCTCATCAGCGCCCGCGGTGACAGGGTGACGTTCACCGGCCCAGCTCCTCTTCCAGTGCGTCCATGAACGCGTCGATCTCCTCGAGGGTGTTGTAGACGTGCGGGCCGACCCGCAGGTAGCCCCGCCAGCTGCAGACCATGTCCCGGGCGGCCAGTCGCCGCTTGACCGCCTCGCCGTCGGCGACGTCCAGGCACACCACGCCGCCGCGCCGGTGCGGTTCGACCGGGCTGACCACGTCGATGCCGGCTGCCGCAGCCCGGTCCAGGATCCGCCGGGTGCAGGCGAGCGAGTGCCGGCGGATCGCGGCGACGCCCACCCCGGCCAGCAGGTCCAGACCGACCTGGGAGACCAGCGAGGTGAGCGGGAACGGCGTTCCGCCGGCGAACCGCCGGGCGCCGGGCGCCCAGCCGGTCGACGGCTGGAAGGTCAGTGCCCGGTCGCCGGCCTGCCAGCCGGTGGCCGCGGGTTCCAGCCGGGTGGCCAGGTCCGGGCGGACGTACAGGAAGGCGGTGCCGACCCCGCACAGCCACTTGTGCGCGCCGCCGAGCACGACGTCAACGCCGAGCGCCGTCACGTCCAGCGGCACGACCCCGACGCTCTGGAAGGCGTCGACGACGACCAGGGCGCCGACGTCGTGGGCCCGCTTCACGAGTCGGGGCAGGTCGAGGGTGGCGCCGGAGGAGAAGCTGGCGTGCGGGACGCACACCAGCAGCGTCCGCTCGTCGATCCGCGCCTCGAGCGCGTCCTCGTCGAAGCGCGGGCCGCCGGACCGGACGACGTCGGGCCGAGCGCCGTAGCGCCGGAACGCGTTCCAGATGAACGGCACGGTCGGGTACTCCAGGTCGGTGGTGACGACCCGGTCGCGCGGTGGGCGGTAGTCGAAACAGGACGCCACCCTGGCGAGCAGCGTGCTCAGGTTCGCGTCGGTGACCACGCTGCCCGGGGGCGCGCCGATGAGGGCGGCGACGGAGTCGGCGTACCGGTCGAGGCCGACGTGCCAGCCCTGCCACACCTCGTCGCGCCAGCCGCGCAGCGTCTCCCAGTAGCCGGTGAGCACGTGTTCCGCGCCCCTCGGCACCGCGCCGGTGGAGTTGTTGTTCAGGTAGACGCAGGTGCCCAGCAGGGGGAACTCGGCGCGCAGGACGGCCTGCGCGGTGGCGTCGAGGCACTCGGGAGTGTCGGGGCCGTGGGTCGGGTCGGGCGGGCTCACGAGGTGCTGCCTCCGGTCGGGTCGGTCCGTGACGGGGGACTCGGATCGTGGGTGACGGAGGTGAAGACCGGGATGGACCGGACGGCGGCCAGATAGGGCGTGCCCTCCGTGTAGCCGGTGCCGGGGCGGGGGCCGAGCATCCGGGTCGCCAGCCGGTGGTGCGTGCGCCGCCACTGGAGCACGGCCGCGGCGAACGTGCGCATCGCCTGTTCCACGAGGTCGCCGTCCGGCCCGCTGAGCAGGCCGTCGCGTACCGCCGCCCGGAACGCCTCGTCGACCGACGGCTGACCGGCGCGTACCCGGTCCAGCACCTCCGGCACCTGGTGGTAGGCGGGCGACTCCAGCCGCGGGCCCTCGGGGGTGCGGCAGAGCGACTCCATCAGCTTGTAGGAGCGGGACTGGATGGCGCTCGCCCCCTCGGTGTACTGCCGGAAGGTCCGGAACGCCGCCGGCTGCATGGTGGCCAGCAGCGAGAACAGCGGCCCGGCGGCGGTGAGCTGCTCCCCGGCGTACGCCAGCCGGTCGGCCGCCTGGCGCGCCCGGCCGGCGGCCAGGGCGGCGATCGTGGCGCGCAGCTCGTCGACGAGTCCCGCGAAGAGGCACTCGTACGCCTGGAGCACCCGGATGAACAGGTACTCGTCGTGCGACACGTAGACGGGCAGCATGCTCAGCCGCAGGGGCAGCTCACCGGAGGGTTCGAGCCCGGCGGCGAGGGCCCGCAGCGTGGCTGCCGTCGCCGGTTCCCGGTCGTGGACCGCCCCGGCCAGGCCCAGGCGGGCGAGGGCGGGGGACGCGGCCCGGACGCCCAGCCGGCAGCGCTTGGCCACCACCTCCCGGCTCGGCCGGTCCTCCGGCAGCAGGTCGCCGGGGGCCAGTTCGAACGCCAGCGCGTCGGCGACCAGCCGGACGAGCAGCCGGTCGCGGCCGTGGCGCGCGCCGTCCGGGCGGGCGAGCCCGTCGTCGTGCCGGTTGCCTTCCCCGCCGTGCCGGTCGCCTTCCTCACCCGGCCCGTCGTCCGCTCCGCAGGGCAGCCGCAGCAGGCGTAGCGCCAGGTAGCTGCGGTAGTCGTAGCGGCCGTCCCACTTGTCGAGCGCGACGTCGAGGAAGTCGCGTAGCAGCCGGACGGCGGGCGTCGGCGGCTCGGGCGCCGACGCGGTCACCTGGGCCCGGATCTGGTCCAGCAGGGCGAGGAGTTCCTTTTCGACGAAGTGTTTACCGACCCGGTGGTACTCCGCCAGCACAGGGGTGTAGGGAAAACTGTCGGCCTCGGCGGCGCCCGACAGCCAACTCGTCAGTTCACGCACGAACCGCACCTCGACATTTCGCCCGTGTCGACCGCGTACGAGGGAAGGATTGACGAATTCCCGGGTGGCTGTGGATTGTCGGGTCCGTCGGCGGAAAAACGGTCGATTTCACCCCTGGACCGACTTCACGCGGGCCTGCCACAGTTCGGGGAAGAACCGGTGCCCGACGAGCTTGGCGAGCATCGTCGCCTCGGCGCCGGTGGCGGCGTGACCCCCGATCCGCAGGGCGACCTGGTAGTGCCGCGCCCGCCACAGCGACACCCGCTCGTCCCACTCCACCATCGCCTCGGCGAGCAGGTGGACGGGGTTCGTCGGGTCCGTCGCCCGCAACGTCGCCAGGGCGATCCCGTGCGCGGCGAGATGGTCGGTGAAGGCCCGGCCGAGCTGCCGGCTCGCGGCCTGGACCTGCCGCCAGCCGGGGGACTCGGCGCCGGAGCCCTTGCCCAGCGCCGGCTGCATGGCCTCGAAGTCGGCCGGGGACAGGTACCGGAACATCTCCAACTGGTCGGTGACCAGCCGCACCCCGAGCGCCGCCCGGGCCAGCAGCGGCTCGGCCGCCGCGGGCTCGCCGGCGTGGACCCGGGCGACCGCCTCGGTCAACTCGGCCGCCGCGAGCTTCAGCCACAGCTCGGTGGACTGGTGCACCACCTGGAAGAGCAACTCGTCGCGGTGGATCATCTCCTCCGGGCGGCGTTGCAGGTCGAGCAGCGTGTCCGTACGCATGTAGCGCGCATAGTCCGTGGCGCCGTCGCCAGGCAGCACAGGTGAGTGGTCCCGCTTCACGGAATTGTCCCCTTCGGTCGGCGTCGCTGCATCGGGAACCGATGGTGCGACAGCGCGTGCGGCGGCCATTATGCAACGACGAAAGGCAATGTGTCACGCCTCGGTCGCAGGCCGTGCCCGAATCCGAAAGGGGAGGTTTCCGCCATTTTCTACGATGCGTAAAGATGGCGGGATAACATATAGATCAACATGGGTCAACAGTGACGAATGGCTGACACGTCACACCGCCGGCGGCTGCCGGCCGCGGTCCCGTCCCGCCGAGCCGGCGGGGGAACGGAGAAAGCCCGTGGCGGGGGCGGGCCGGTGCGTGCCCTCCCCCGCCACGGCGTCATCACCGCAGCAGCGGCAGCACCCGGCGGCCGAGCAGGTCGACACCGCCCGCCGGGGTCAGACCGTGCGGGGTGCCGAACTCCACCCGGGTCGCCCCGGCGTCGAACACCGCCGCGGCCTGCGCCGCGACGTGTTCGGGGGTGCCGGAGAAAGCGAACAGGTCGAGCAGGTCCCCGCCGATCAGCGCGCCCGCGAGGTCGTGTTCCTGGCGGGCGACGTGCTGCTGGATCCGCGAGAGCAGCTCCGGGTCGATGTCGACGTTCGGGTCGAGGGCGGCGACCACGGCGAGGTACATGGCCACCTCCGTACGGGCCACCCGACGGGCCAGGGCGCCGTCCTCGTCCACCACGGTCACGGCGCCCAGCACCACGCCGACCTGGTCACCGGCACGACCGGCGGGCGCGGCCTCGTCCAGCCAGGCCCGCATCGTCTTGGCCATCGCCGGGTTGGCCGACCCGCCGACCTTGACCTCCGAGGCGAACGCGGCGGCCGTCCGGGCGGTCTGCTGACCCCACGTTCCCACCAGGACGGGCACGTCGGCGCGGACCGGGGCGTAGCGCAGGGCGGTGCCGGGCGCCACGGTGAACTCCCGGCCCTGGAACCCCCGGTCGTCGCGGGACAGCAGCAGCCGGACCACGTCGACGGCCTCGGTGATCCGTCGCAGCGGCCGGGCCTGCGGCACCCCGATCTGGTCCAGCCAGGTGCCCCGGGCCAACCCGAGGTAGGCCCGCCCGTTCGACGCCAGGTCCAGCGCCGCGACCTGCCCGGCGATCTCCACCGGGTGCATGGTGAACGGGTTGAGGCAGGCCGACCCGAGGCGGATCCGTCGGGTGTGCCGCGCGGCCACCAGCAGCGGGAAGAACGGCGGCTGGTACATCAGGTCACCGAAGACCGACAGCACGTCGAAGCCGTGCCGTTCGGCGAGTTCGGCCAGCGCGGCGTACTCGTCGGCGCTCTTGTCGGACTGGAGTCCGATGCCGACCAGCCGGCGTCCTTCGTCGGTGCTCACGTGAGTTCTCCAGTCGGGATCTGTCGCCGGGCGGTCCGCTCGATCCGCAGGATGACCCGCTCGTCCGGATCCGGGCAGGCCACGTGGCAGTCCCGGGCCAGCCAGTCCTCCGGCGGCAGCGGACGTTGCTTGGCCGGCAGCAGGGGCAGGCAGGCCGCGAGGGCGTAGAGGCAGAAGTGCCGGCCGGCGGGGATGGTGAGCCGGCTCGACTCGGTCAGGTCGATGTGGTCGCCCGGCTGGAGGCCGCACACGGAGCGACCCTCGATCCGTTCCACCACGACCCGCAGGTCGTACAGGTCGGTGACCGGTTCCTCGGCGCTCATCGGAGGGCCTCCGCGTGGTGGTGCACGATCCGCCAGCCCCGCTCGTCGCGGCGCAGCACGTCCGTCACCCGGAAACAGTCGTCCGGCTGCCCGGCCGCGTACCGGGCCCGCAGCACGTAGCGGACCAGTCCCGTGTCCTCCCACACCTCGGCCCGGAACTGCTCGGGGGCGACCGAGGTCGGGGGTGCGGCCGGTCCCCGGTCCGCCGCCCGGCGGTCCCGCAGGTCGTCGAGGGCGGCCAGACCGTCCAGCAGGTCGGGCGCGTCGGACTCCCAGATCGTCAGTTCGGGGTGCAGCCGGGCATCGAACGCCGCCCGGTCGCCCAACGACCGGTACATGTCGGTGATGGCGGCGGTGAGATCGTCAACGGTCATCGGGGCTCGCTTCCGGTCGGGGGCGGACGGGGTGTCGGGGGATCAGGGGAGCTCGGCGAGGCGGGCGCGCAGCGGATCGAGCCCCATCGGCCCGAGCCGCAGGGCCCGGTGGTGGAACCGCTTGCGGTCGAACCCGGCGCCCTCGCGCCGTTCGACCTCCCGGCGGGCCTGCTGCCAGAGCCGCGCACCGGCCTTGAAGGCCAACGCCTGCGCCGGCCAGCCCAGGTACCGGTCGACCTCGAACCGTGCGGTCGCCGCGTCCAGCCCGGCGACGCGGACCAGGAAGTCCACCGCCAGCTCGGGGGTCCACCGGCGCGCCTCGGTGAAGCCGGTCCCGGCCGGGATCGGCACGTCCAGGTGCAGGCCGAGGTCGATGACCACCCGGGCGGCGCGCCACATCTGCCCGTCGAGCATTCCGAGCCGCTCGGCGGGACCGGCGTAGAGGCCGAGCTCGTCGGCGAGGCGTTCGGCGTAGTGCGCCCAGCCCTCGGCGTACCCGTGCACCTGGCACAGCGACCGCTGCCACGGGTGCAGGTCGGCGGTGGTGAGGGTGATCGCGTGCTGGAGGTGGTGCCCGGGCAGTCCCTCGTGGCAGAGCGTCCCGACGTGCCGCCACACCGGCACCGTCGACTCGCCGGGGGGCGTCGACCACCAGATCCCGCCCGGGCGGGTCAACCCGGCGTCGGGCGGGGTGTAGTACATGACCCCGGAGGCGGCGGGGCTGATCCGGCACACCACCCGGCGGGTGGCGGCCGGGATGTCGAAGTGCGGGCCGTCCAGGGCGTCGGTGAGCCGCTCGGTGCGTTCCCGCAGCCACTCCTCCAGCGCGGGTCCGACCGGCACCCGGCCGGCGGGGTCGGCGTCCAGGCCGGCCCGCGCGGCCGCCACGTCGGGGTAGCCGAGCTCGGCGGCGACCGCGCGCTGCTCGGCGGCGGTCCGGGTCAGCTCCGCCCAGCCGTACGCGTACAGCTCGTCCAGGTCGACGGTCGCGCCGAGGAAGCTGCGCGCGGTGACGGCGTACAGGTCGCGGCCGACGCCGTCGACGTCGGTGGCCCGTGGTGCCAGCTCGGTGCGCAGGAACGCGGCGAAGTCCGCCGTCGCGGCGGCGGCGGAGCGGGCCCCGGCGGCCAGTTCTCCGGCCAGCGACCCCTCCGGACAGCCGGCCACCAGTCGGCCGTAGAAGTCGTCGGAGGTGACCCAGGCGGTGCACTGGTCGGCGACCGCGAGCACCTGCCGGCGGGCGACCAGGTGACCCCGCCGGGCCGACCAGCGCAGCGTCTCGGCGTACTGGCCGAGGGCCGTGGGCACCCGGCGCAGGTGCGCGGCGACGACCGCCCAGTCCTGCGGGGTGTCGCGGGGCAGGTTGTCGAAGACCTGCCTGACCAGGTGCACCGGCGTCGCCAGCGGGGCGAGCAGCCGGGTGGTGAAGCCCGCGTCGTAGAGGTCCACCTCGCTGGCCAGCCGGTCGAGCAGGGCGCCGGCGAGGGCCCGCTGCGCCGTGCCGTCGGCATCGGCGCCGGCCGCCGCCGTGGCGGTGCCGCGGGCCAGCTCCGCGCGGGCGGCGAAGCCGTCGGGGGAGAGGTCCGCGAAGTGCGAGTCGGGCGTACGACCCGCCGCCTCGGCGGCCTCCGGATCCAGTTCGGCGAGCGCGTCGAGGTACCGGTCGGCGACCTCGGTGATCGTCGTCATCGGGCGACGCCGAGGCGGCCGTGGTCGTCGCGGTAGGAGACGCCGCCCTTGAGCACCGCGTGCAGGCTACGCAGCGCGGACACCGAGCGGGTGGGATCGTCGCGCAGGACCAGCAGGTCGGCGTGCTTGCCCACCTCGACGCTGCCGAGCGTGTCGGCCTGGCCCAGCCACTGCGCGGGGCGGATGGTGGCGGACTTCAGCGCGTCGGCGACGGGCATCCCGGCGTCCACCATGAACTCCAGCTCGCGTACGGTCGCGGTCGTCTCGTCGTAGCCGGCGTGCGGCGGCATGTCGCTGCCCAGGGCGATCGGCACCCCGTTGCGGATGGCGTGCTGGAGGCTCTCCCAGTGCCGGGGCCCGGCGGCCAGGGCGCGGTCCATCAGCCAGCCCGGCACGCCGGAGTCGCGGAAGAACTGCTCGCAGCGGCTGACCACGATGGTCGGGACGTACCAGACGTCCCGTTCGGCCATCAGCCGGGTCACCTCGTCGGTCAGCTCGTAGCCGTGCTCGACGCAGTCCAGCCCGAGTTCCACGGCGCGGCGCACCGACTCGGCCGGGCCGGCGTGCGCGGTGACCTTGCGCCCCCAGTCGTGCGCCACCCGGATCACCGCCGCCAGCTCGTCGTCCAGCAGCTGGGGGGTGTCGATCGACTCGAACTCGCCGGCGATCCCACCGGAGATGCACACCTTGATCAGGTCGGCGCCGGCCCGGATCTGCTGCCGGGTGAGCCGGCGGAAGCCGTCCGCCCCGTCGGCCTCCAGCGCGTCGGCCTCCCAGCCGTGCCCCCCGGTGCAGCAGAGGGCGTGCCCGGCGGTGAAGATGCGCGGGCCGTCCACCGCGCCGCGTTCGATCCCCTTGCGCAGGGCGAAGTCGGCGTACCGGCTCTCGCCGACGAGTCGGGCGGTGGTGACCCCGGCGTGCAGGGTCCGGCGTGCCGAGTCGGCCATCAGCAGCACCAGTTCGGCGAGGTTCGACCGGTGCACCTCGTCGCCGAGGTGGCCGGGCAGGCCGAGCGACAGGTGGACGTGCATGTTGGTCAGGCCGGGCATGACGTGGTCGCCGTGCAGGTCGACCACCCGGGCGTCGCCCGCCTCGGTGAGGACGTCGTCGACCGGCCCGACCGCGCGGATCGTGCCGTCGGCGCCGATCCAGATGCCGCTGTCGCGCTGGAGGTCGTCCCGGACGCCGTCGTAGAGCGCGAGGTTGACCAGGACCTGTTCGGTGGGGATGTGCATGCGGTGTCCTCTACGCGGCGGGCACGGTGGTCGGCGCCACCGTGGGGTCGTTGAGCCAGCAGGCGGCGCTGCGGCCGCCGAGGTCGAGCGTGGGCGGCTGCTCGCCGCACGGCCCGAAGGCGTGCGGGCAGCGCGGCCGGAACCGGCACCCGACCGGCGCCTGCGCCGGGTCGGGCACCTCCCCGGCGAGCGTCCTGGGCAGTTGCGGGTGCGGGCCGATCTGCGGCACCGCGTCGATCAGCGCCCGGCTGTACGGGTGCCGGGGCGAGTGCCACAGCTGGCGGGTGGGTGCGGTCTCGACGATCCGGCCCAGGTACATCACCGCCGTGACGTCGGCGATCTCGTGCACCAGGGACAGGTCGTGCGAGATGAACAGCATGCCCATGTCCAGGTCCCGGACCAGCCCGACGAGCAGGTTGACCACCTGCGCCTGCGACGACGCGTCCAGCGCGGTGACCGGCTCGTCCGCGATGATCATCCGGGGTTCCGGTGCGAGCGCCCGGGCGATCGCGAGCCGCTGCCGCTGCCCGCCGGAGAACTGGTGCGGATACCGCTGGGCAGCCGCGGCCGGCATACCGACCCGGTCCAGCAGGTCGGCGACCCGCGCCCGGCGGGCGGCGCCGGTCACCGTGTCCGGCACCCCGTCGAGGAGTTGGGCGCCGATGGTGCGCCGGGGGTTCAGCGACGCGTACGGATTCTGGAAGACCATCTGGAGCCCGACCTCCGGCCCCGGCCGGCGCCGCCAGCCGAGCGGGGTGACCGGGCGGCCGGCGAACCGGATCGTTCCGGCGCTCGGCGCGGCCAGCCCGACCGCCACCCGGGCCAGCGACGACTTGCCGCAGCCGGACTCGCCGACCAGGCCGACGATCTGGCCGGGCGCCACCTCCAGGCTCACCCCGGCCACGGCCCGGACCGGCCCCCGGCCGCGCGGCTTGTACTCCACCTCGACGTCGCTGATCTCGAGCAGGCTGCCCGACCTGACCGGCTCATTCATGCCGCCACCTCCAGCTGCGGACGGACCACGCAGGCCACCGACCGGTCGGTGCCGGCGGGGGACAGCGGGGGAGGCGCGGTGCCGCAGGACGGCTCGGCGTACCCGCACCGGGGTTGGAACGGACATCCGGGCGGCGCCTGCCCGGGCGCCGGTGGCCCGCCCGGGATGGGCCGCAGCGTGCCGACGGCCTGGGTGCCGTGCGGGCGGGCACCGAGCAGCGCGGCCGTGTACGGGTGGCGCGGCGCGGTGAGCAGCGCCCCGGTCGGCCCGGTCTCCACCACCCGCCCGGCGTAGAAGACGTACCCGCGGGTGGTGAGCGCGCTGAGCACCCCGAGGTCGTGGGTGATGAAGGCGACGGCCAGCCCGGTCTCGGCGCGCAACTGGTCCAGCAGCGCGAGGATGCCGGCCTGCACCGTCACGTCGAGCGCGGTGGTCGGCTCGTCGGCGATCAGCAGCCGGGGGCGGGCGGCGAGGGCGATCGCGATGGCCGCCCGCTGCCGCATGCCGCCGGAGAACTGGTGCGGGTAGGCCCGCACCGCCCGCTGCGGGTCGGGGATGCGGACCTGGTCGAGCAGTTCCACCGCCCGCCGGTCCGCCGCCCGTCGATCCAGGCCCAGGTGGACCTGCATGTGTTCGGTCAGTTGCCGGCCCACCGTGAGCATCGGGTGCAGCGCCGCGGTGGGGTCCTGGAAGACCATCGCGATTCCGGCGCCGCGCACCTTCTGCCAGCGCTTCGTGTCCAGGCCGAGCAGTTCGGTCCCGGCGAACCGGGCCGACCCGGTGACCTTGGCGCCGGCGGGCAGCAGCCCGAGCAGGGTCTGCGCGGTGAGGCTCTTGCCGCACCCGCTCTCTCCCGCGATGCCGACCATCTCGCCCTCACCGACGGTGAACGACACGTCGTGCAGGATCGGCAGCGGCCCCGTGGGGCCGGGCAGGGTGACGGCCAGGGAGTCGACCTCGAGCAGGGGTGGCATTCTCAACGTCCCTTCGCGTAGCGGGGGTCGATCCGGTCGCGCAGCGCGTCGCCGAGCACGTTGAAGGCCATCACCACGGTGAGGATGGCCAGGCCGGGGAACACGCTGACCCACCACATGGAGAGGTCCTGCGACCCGAGGGCCACCATCGAGCCCCACTCGGCGGCCGGCGGGCGGGGGCCGAGGCCGAGGAAGGAGAGCGCGGACAGCAGCAGCACGGCGTTGCCGAGCTCCAGGGTGGCCAGCACGATGGCCGGCCCCACGCTGTTGGGCAGGACGTCGCGGCGCAGCGCGCGGATCGGCCCGATGCCGAGCAGCCGGGCGGCGCTGAGGTAGTCCTCACCGCGCATGGTCAGCACGGCGCTGCGGATGACCCGGGCGTAGACCGGCCAGGAGACGATGACCAGCGCGAGGACGGCGTTGCGGGTGCTGGGCCCGAACGCGGCGGTCACCGCCATGGCCAGGATGATCTGCGGGAACGCGAAGACCAGGTCCGTCAGGCGCATCAGCGCCTCGTCGACGAACCGTCCCACGTAGCCGGCGACCAGGCCGAGCAGGCCGCCGATCAGCAGGGCGAGCGAGACGATGGCGAGCGCGAGCGGAATCGACAGGCGGGAGCCGTGGACCACCCGGCTGAACACGTCCCGGCCGAGGGAGTCGGTGCCGAACCAGTGCGTGCCCGACGGCGGGGCGTACGCGTCCGGGCTCTGCGCCAACGGGTCGTACGGCGCGACGACCGGGGCGAACAGCGCCGTCAGCAGCCACCCGCCGAGGATGACCAGGGCCGCCAGGGCGATCGGCTGCCGCCAGATCGGCCGCCCGGTCGAGCGACCGCGCAGCCGGCCCAGGAACCGACGCCGGGCCAGCGCGTCGGTCGCCTTGGGATCGGGCGCCACGGGGTCGGGTGCGAGTGTGGTCATGACAGCCGGATCCTCGGGTCGATGAGCCCGTACAGCAGGTCGACGGTGAGGTTGACCAGCGTGTAGACCAGCGCCACGAACAGGCTGACGCCGAGGATCGCGGGCAGGTCCAGCGCCGTCGCGCTGCGGTACGCGTACTGGCCGAGGCCCGGCCAGCCGAAGATGTTCTCCACCAGCACCGTGCCGGAGAGCAGCGAGGCGAAGGCCAGGCCGGAGACGGTGATCACCGGGACCAGGCCGGCCCGCAGCAGGTGCCGGCGGAACACCACCCGGGCGGGCAGGCCCTTGGCGTACGCGGCCCGGATGTAGTCCTGCTGGAGCACCTCCAGCATGGAGGAGCGGACGAACCGGACCAGCATCGCCACGGTCAGGCTGGTCAGCACGAGCACCGGCAGGATCAGGTGCTGGGCGGCGTCCCAGGCGACGTCCCACTGACCGGCGAGGGCGGCGTCGACCGTGTACATGCCGGTCACCGTCGGCGGCGGGCTGAAGTCGGTGGAGAGCCGACCACCGCTGGGCGCCAGGCCGAGCTTGTAGAAGAAGACGTAGAGCACGACGAGCGACAGCCAGAACGGCGGCGTGGACAGGCCGAGCAGCGCGCCGACGCGGATCAGCTGGTCGGTGATCCGACCGTTGCGCACGGCGGCGAGCATGCCGATCCCGGTGCCGATCAGCAGCGCCAGCACCATGGTGGGGATTGCCAGTTCCATGGTCGCCGGCACGTACTGCAACAGGTCGTCGGCCACGGTGCGGCCGGTCTGCTGGGAGATGCCGAGGTCACCCGTCAGCAGGTTGCCCAGGTACTGGAAGTACTGCACGTACAGCGGCTGGTCCAGACCCCACTTCTCGCGGAACGCGGCCACCGTCGCCGGGTCGTTGAGGGCCTGGTCGGAGAGGTTGGCCGTGACCGGGTCGCCGGGCACCACAGTGACCAGGCCGAACGTCACGATCGTGACGCCCAGCAGCAGGCCCGCCGTGATCGCCACCCGCTTGGCCAGGAACACCAGCAGCGACCGGTGCGGCCGAGGCCGGGACGCGGTCGTGGTGACCGCGCCCGGCTCGGCGTCGTCGACTGTCGTCGTCATGAGGTGGTTACTCCCGGCCGACGGCGGCCAGGTCGACCTGCCAGCCCGCGGCGGTGTAGTCGGTGCCGGTCAGGTCGCTGCTCGCCACGACGGTCGAGGAGTTGTTGGCGAGGACGATGTACGGCGAGGCGGCGTTCATCGCCCGCTGCCACTCCTGCATGGCGGTGGCCCGGGCGGCCAGGTCGAGGGTCTCGGTGACCTTCTTGCCGGCGGCCACGACGGCCGGGTCGGCCCGCTCCACCGTCCAGCCCGAGCGCAGCGCGGTGGCCTGGCCGGGGGCCATGTTGTTGATCAGCGAGTCGGCGACCGGGTAGTTCAGGCTCTGCGGGGTGAACCCGAGGGCCATCTTGCCCGTACGCATCTCGTCGAGGAAGGTGGTCAGCGGCTGCGGGGTCAGCTCCAGCTTGATGCCGGCCTCGGCGGCGTCGCCCTGCACCTTCGTCGCGACCGTGCCCAGGTCGACCCCCTTGTAGGTGATCGCCGGGTAGTTGAACTTGACGGTGGGGTTGGTCAACCCTGCCTCGGCGAGCAACGCCTTGGCCTTCGCCACGTCACGCTTCGACTCCTCGCCCTCGGGCAGCGCGCCCGGGTAGGCCGGGGCCACCAGCCCGGCGCCGGGGGCGGCGCCCTTGCCGTACAGGCCGGCGATGCCCTGGTAGTCGATGGCGGCGCGCAGCGCCTGGTTGAACTTCGCGTTCGAGCTCACCGGGGACACGGCCGGGTCGGCGTTGAGGAAGAGGAAGTACACGGTGTCCTGCATGGCCGAGGTCTTCAGCGTGTCCGGCAGCCCCTCCAGCAGCTTGCCGGAGATGTCCAGCGCGATCTCCGAGCCGCTGGCCCGCTGCATGGTCAGCTTCTGGGTCTGCACGTCCATGTTGCGCAGCACGACGCGGCTGAACTCGGGCTTGGTGCCCCAGTAGTTGGGGTTGGCCTCCAGCACCACCTGCGCCGACGGGTCGTACGACTTCAGCACGTACGGGCCGCTGCCGATGGAGTTCGTGTCGAGGTACTGCTGCGCGGTGTCGCTCTTCGCGGCGTCCGCGGCGTCCGTCGCGCCGTGCTCCTTGGCGACCTTGGAGTTGACCACGCCGGTCGAGGGCATCGCCAACACGACCGGGATGTTCGGGTCGGCGGTCGCCGAGGTGACCACCACGGTCCGCTCGTCGGTCTTGGCGACCGTGAGGCCGC
The DNA here is from genome assembly GCF_040652795.1 of Micromonospora sp. NPDC048170. NCBI lineage: Bacteria > Bacillati > Actinomycetota > Actinomycetes > Micromonosporales > Micromonosporaceae > Micromonospora > Micromonospora sp. NPDC048170. Next base: position 32,113 of record NZ_JBEZMR010000011.1, on the reverse strand, counting down.
TGACCATGACCGCCGGGCTGGCCTTGACGTTCTTCAACCGGTTGAGGGAGAAGACCACGTCGTCGGCGGTCAGCGGGGTGCCGTCGGAGAACTTCACGCCCTCGCGGAGCTTGAAGGTGAAGGTCTTCGCGTCGGCGGAGGCCTCGTACGACTCGGCCAGCGCGGGGACCGGCTTGCCGACGTCCGAGCCCTTGAAGGTCAGCAGGGTGTCGTACAGGGAGTGCACGGCGGTGAGGCCGGTGGCCTCGTAGATCCGGCCGGGGTCGAGCGTCTTGAGGACGAACGAGGTGTTGACGGTGAGGGTCTTGGCCGAACCGCCGTTACCGTTTCCTCCGCTGCCGCCCGCGCTGCACGCGGTGCTGGAGGCTGTGACCAGCGCCGCCAGAGCGATCGCTCCGACGCGGAGCCGGCGAGGGGACACCGACATGCTGTTCCTACCTTCGTATGGGCCGGCCCGCGCGGGACGGGCTCTGGGGTTGTCGCGCCGACGTCGCCGGTGACGCCGAGGCCGGGGCCAACCGATGGCGGCTCTCGGGGCTTCGCCCGTAGACCGTCATGGGGTTGGATGTATCCGGACGGGACTCCCTGTCCGGTTCGTGCCCCGACGTCGCTTGTCTAGTTACGCCAAACACGTTCGCCTTGTGTTTGACCATGCTAGACAGCAGCGTATAGTTACGTCAAACATTTCTAGCCACACTGTTCTGGAACGAGGAAAGACGCATGCTCGGTGACCAGCTCCGCGACCTGCGCCAGCAGCACTCCCTCACGCTGCGTCAGCTCGCGGCCGCGGCCGACGTGTCACCCGCCCTGCTCAGCCAGATCGAGAATGGCGCGACAGACCCCAGTTTGGCCACTCTGCGTAAGCTTGCCAAGGTTTTCGACACCTCCATCGCGGCGTTGTTCTCCGAGCCGGACGCCCCGTTGGTGCACATCAGCCGTCCCGGCTCGCGGACCCGGCTCGCCGCCCCTCCGGGGCAGATCGCCTACGACCGGCTCACCCCGGGGCGGGGCGACCTGGAGGTGCTCGAAGCCGAACTGGCACCCGGCGACGCCAGCTCCGGCGAGCCCTGGGCGCACCCCTCGACCGAGTGCGCGATCGCCGTCACCGGCGAGATCGTCGCCGAGATCGGCGGCGAGAAGCACGTGCTGAAGACCGGCGAGGCGATCACCTTCGACTCCCGGCTGCCCCACCTCTACCGCAACGCCAGTGACCAGCGGGCCCGGTTGATCATCGCGGTCACCCCGCCCACCCCCTGACCCACCCGGCACGTCACCCGGCCCGCGTCACGCACGCGGGCGGTACGACGCCGCCCGTCGAAAGGACCCCGCAGTGGACCGCGACAGCGTCGACTGGTTCGGCTACCTGCCGGCCGTCACCACCCCGTTCACCGCCACCGGCGAGCTCGACCTCGCCGCCTGGCGCGGCCAACTGGACTGGCTCGCCGCCGAGCGGCTGCACGGGATCATCGTCGGGGGCACCACGGGCGAGTGGTTCAGCCTCACCGAACAGGAACGCGCCGCGCTGTTCCGGACGGCCGCCGAACAGGTCGGCGACCGCCTCACGGTGCTCGGCGGCTGCAACGCGTACACGCCGGCCGAGGCGATCCGGCACGCCGAGGCCGCCCGGGACGCCGGCCTGCACGGCATCCTGCTCACCCCGCCGCCGTACGTGGTGCCCACCCGGTCGGAGATCGTGGCCTTCTACCGGACCGTCTCCGAGGCGGTCGACCTGCCGCTCTGCGTCTACAACTGGCCCCGCGGCACCGGCGTCGACCTGGACGCCGACCTGCTGTCGGAGCTGAGCGAGCTGGACACCGTGGTGGCGGTCAAGAACTCCACCCCGGACTTCGGCGGATTCGTCCGCAGCCTCGTCGCCCTGCGCCACCGCGTGCGCTACTTCGGCATCCCCACCAACGAGGTCGGCATCGAGCTGATGACCACGATCGGCGGCGACGGGCTGATGGGGGCCGGCGCCGTGCTCGGCGCCGACCACCCAGACTTCTTCCGCGCCCTGCGCGCCGGGGACCTCGACCGGGCCCGGGTCCTCGGCGCCCGCGACCGGGTGATCATGGAGGACTGGTTCGGGCCGGACTACGGCGCCCGGTTCGGCAACGCGCAGGCGATCATGAAGTACGCGCTCACCCTGCGCGGCGTGCCGGCCGGTCACGTCCGCGCGCCGCTGCTCCCGCTGACCCCCGCCGAACAGGAGCGCGTCCGAGCCACAATGACCCAGCTCGACCTGCTCCCATGACTTCGTACGACACGGCGGTCATCGGCGGCGGCCTCCTCGGCTGCGCGACCGCCTGGCATCTGGCCCGCGCGGGCAACCGGGTCCTGCTCGTCGAGAAGGACCAGGTGAACCGGCACGCCTCCGGGCAGAACGCGGGCAGCCTGCACTTCCAGCTGGAGTTCCGGATGGTCGAGCACGGCGACGACGCGGCCCGCGCGGCGGCCCGTGCGCTCCCGCTGCACCTGGACGCGATGCGGTCCTGGGCCACCGTCGAGGACGAACTCGGCGAGCGGTGCGGGGTGTCCCGCACCGGCGGGCTGATGCTCGCCGAGACCCCGGCGGAGATCGCCGTGCTGGACCGGAAGGCGGCCCTGGAACGTGAGTACGGCCTCGACGTCGCCGTGCTCTCCGGCCCGGAGCTGCGCCGGTTCGCGCCGTACCTGGCGGACACCGTGCTCGCCGCCGGTCACGTGCCCGGCGAGGGCAAGGCGAACCCCCGGCTGGTCACCCCGGCACTGGCCCGGGCCGCCGGCCGGTACGGCGCCGTGCTGCGCACCGGTTGCCGGGTCACCGGGCTGCACCGGCGCGGCCGGCACTGGGAACTGCGCACGGGAACCGGGCCCGGGGACACCGCCGGGGAGACCCACCTGGCCGACACGGTGGTGCTCGCCGGCGGGGTGTGGACCGCCGAACTGGCCGCGATGGCCGACGTCCGACTGCCGGTCTTCCCGGTCGGGCTGACGATGAGCGCCACCGCCCGCAGCCAGCCGTTCCTGCCGCACCTGATCCAGCACGTCGGCCGGCGGCTGTCGATGAAGCAGACCGAGGACGGCAACGTGCTGATCGGTGGCGGATGGCCGGCCAAGCTGGTCAGCCGGGCGGGACAGGTCGACCTGGAGACCAACCCGGAGCTGCGGTACGAGTCGCTGGTCGGCAACGCCGACGCCGCCCGGGTGGTCCCGGCGGTGTTCGACCTGCCGGTGATCCGGACCTGGACGGGCATGACCACGCTCACCCCGGACCACCTGCCGCTGATCGGCGCGATCCCGCGCCGGCCCGGACTGTTCGTCGCCACCGGCGGCTCGGCCTTCACCCTCGGTCTCACCTACGCCCGGCTCCTCGCCGGCATGGTCGTGACCGGCGAGCCCGACCGGTCGATCGAGGACTACTCACCCGCCCGCTTCGGAGCGCTGAACTTTGTCTGAACACCGCCCGTCGAACCCCGCGGACGCGCCGAGGCGCACCCCGATGGTCCGACCCGAGCCGGTCACCATCGAGGTGGACGGGCGGACCGTTCCCGCCCACCCGGGTGAGTCGCTGGCCACCGCGCTGCTCGCCGCCGGTGAGCGGGCCGTCGGCACCACGCGCGGCGGCGCCCGCCGGGCGCCCTACTGCAACATGGGAATCTGCTTCGAGTGCGTCGTCACCGTGGACGACGTGCCCTGCCAGCGTTCCTGCCTGATCCGGGTACGGGCCGACATGCGGGTCCGCACGGCGGTGCCCCGGTGAGCGCGCCCGACGTGGTGGTGGTCGGCGCCGGCCCGGCCGGGCTGGCCGCCGCCGCCACCCTGGCCCGGCACGGCGCCACCGTCACCGTCGTCGACGAGCAGGAACAGCCGGGCGGGCAGATCTACCGCCAACCGCCGGCCGGGTTCACCCCGCCGGCCGGATCGTCCGCCGCCGGCCGGGCGCTGCTGGCCGAGGCCGGCGCCGCTCCCGGGGTCCGGTGGCTCGCCGACACCACGGTGTGGGGCGTCCTCGGCACCCGGGCCGGCCTCGACGGGTACGCGGGAGACCAGCCCCCGCCGGGCCGCTACCGCGTCGCCACGCACGGCCCGACCGGCGTCCGCCTGCTCGAACCCCGGGCGGTGCTGCTCACCGCCGGCGCCTACGACCTGCCGGTGCCGTTTCCGGGCTGGACCCTGCCGGGAGTGCTCACGGCAGGCGGGGTGCAGACGTTCGTCAAGGCACAGGGCCTGCTGCCGGGCGGCCGGTTCGTGCTGGCCGGTGGACACCCGCTGCTGCTGGTCGTGGCCGCCCAACTGGTCCGGGCCGGTGCCCGGGTGGTCGAGGTCGCGCTGATCCAACGTCGCCGTGACCTCCTGCCCGGACCGGCCGGGCTGGCCGCCGTGGCGGGCGCGGGCGGCAAGATCGCCGAGGGCGTCGGCGCGCTGCGCGTCCTGCGGCGGGCGGGCGTGCCGGTCCGGTTCGGCACGGTGGTACGCCGCGCCGTCGGCGACCCGGACCTGAGCACGGTGACCCTCGCCGAGGTCGGCCCCACGGGGGTGCCGGTGGCCGGGACCGAACGGGACGTGCCCTGCGACGTGCTGGCGCTGGGATACGGCTTCGTTCCCTCCGTCGAGCTGGCCCGACAGGCCGGTTGCGCGGTGACCTGGGATTCCCCCGCGGGCGGCTGGGTGGTCCGGCACGACGAGTGGCTGCGGACCTCGGTGCCGCGGATCGCGGTGGCCGGTGAGCTGACCGGCGTCGCGGGTGCCGAGCAGGCGGAGGTCGAGGGCCGGCTCGCCGCCCTCGGCGTGCTGCGCGACCTGGGGCTGCTCGACGAGCGTCGGGCCGCCACGTTGGCCCGCCCGGTCCGCCGGGAGTTGCGCCGCCGGCGACGCTTCGTCACGCAGGTGCTCGACCGTTTCGCGCCGGACCGGGCGGCCCTGGGCAGCCTGGTCACCGACGACACCGTGCTCTGCCGGTGCGAGGAGGTGCGGGCCGGCGACGTGCGCCGCGCGCTGCGGGCCAACCCACACCTCGGCACCGCCAACGCCGTGAAGCTGGTGACCCGCGCCGGGATGGGCCTGTGCCAGGGGCGGTCCTGCCAGCCGGGCCTCTGCCAGCTCATCTCCACGCTGACCGGCCGGGGGCCGGAACAGGTCGGGGCGTTCACCGCGCAGGCGCCGGTCAAGCCCGTCCCGCTGCGCGCCCTCGCGGTCGGTGACGAACCGCCCGCCACGGACTGACCGGGAACGCCCGGAGGCGGGCGGACCGCCTGCCGGGTCGCCGGCAGCCCGGGCGACGGGAGGGCGCCGCTTCCGCCCGATGGCCGTACGTGGTCAGAGCCAGCCCGAGCGGCGGAAGAGGCGGTGCAGGGTGAGCGCCGTCAGCGCCATCAGGCCGAGCGCGGCGGGGTAGCCGTAGCGCCAGCCCAGCTCGGGCATGCTGGCGAAGTTCATGCCGTAGATCCCGGCGATGCCGGTCTGGGTGGCGGCGATGGCGGCCCATGCGGCGATCTTGCGCATGTCGTTGTTCTGGTCCACCGCGAGCTGCGCCAACCGGGACTGGAGGATCGAGTTGAGCAGGTCGTCGTACGCGGCGACCCGGTCCACCGCCCGGGTCAGCCGGGAGTCCACGTCGGCGAACCACCGCCGCAGGCCCCGGGGTGGGTTGTCGGGGCGCAGGTCGAGCAGCGAGCGCAGCGGCGCCTGCAACGGCAGCACCGCCCGCTTGAACTCCACCACCTCCCGTTTGAGCTGGTAGATGTGCTGGATGTCGGCGGACCGGTCACGGGCGAAGACGGTCTCCTCGACCCGTTCCAGGTCCCGCTCGACGTGCCCGGAGACCTCCAGGTAGAGGTCGACCATCCGGGAGCAGACCGCGTACGCCACCGCCCAGGGGCCCTCCGCGAGCACGGCCGGGCGGTGCTCGATGCCGGCGCGAACCGACGTGAGCGCGCCGGCGGCACCGTGCCGCACGGTGATGACGAAGCGGTCACCGAGCACGACCATCACGTCGCCCGTGTCGATCACCTCGGAGGTGTCGGTCAGTTCGGCGTGCTCCACGTAACCGGCGGTGCGCAGCACCAGCAGGGTCACGTCCCCGTCGCGCCGCACCGTGGGGCGGTGGCCGTCGGCGAGGGTCTGCTCGACGGTCAGGTCGTCGAGCCCGAAGGCGCGGCCGACCGCCGCCATCACCGCCGGGTCCGGCTCGTGCAGACCCAGCCAGACGAAGGCGTTGCGGGTACGGCGGCTGCGGGCGTACGCGTCGACGTAGTGCGGGCGGCCCGGCTCGCGCCGTCCGGCGACGTAGACGGCGCAGTCGACGACGGCGTCGGGATTGGACCGTCGCGGTTCCGGCCCGCGCTGCCCGGGCACCGGTCGGCCGAGCAGCCGGTCGAACACGGCAGACAGACCCACACGTTCCCCCGCCCGCTGACCCACCCGTGCACCTCCGCCTCGCCGAATCCGCGCGGACACCGTACTCGTCCGAGTCGATCCGGGGGTCACGGCACCCGGGTGGCGAAGACGACGACGTTGTCGACGTAGTCGCCGCTGTCCCGGTCGAACCGGCCGCCGCAGGTGATCAGGCGGAGCCCGGCCGCGCCGTTGGGGCCGTAGACCAGGTCGGTGGGGAACCGGTCCTTCGGGTACGACCCGACGCCGTCGACGGCGAACGCGGCGACGCTGGCGTCGGCGCGGGTGACCCGTACGGTGTCGCCGACCCGCAGCCGGCCGAGGTCGAAGAAGACGGCGGGGCCGGCAGCGGTGTCGACGTGCCCGACGAGCACGGCGTTGCCGGTCTCGCCCGGGCTGACGCCGTGCCGGTACCAGCCGGCGAGGGTGGGGCGGTCCGGTGGCGGCACCTCCAGGCGCCCCTCGGCGTCGGCGCCCACCGGGACGATCCGCGCCCGTACGTCGATGGCCGGGATCCGCACGTCGACCGGTTCGGCCCGGTGCAGCGGCGGCACCGACGGCGCGGAGCGGCTCTGTGCGGGGGCGTCGGCGGCCTCCGGCCGGGGCGGGCGGGGCGGGATCGTCGACACCCCGACGGTGACCAGGCCGAGCCCGGTCGTGCCGAGCAGGACGATGACCGTGACCGCCCAGCCGGGCCTGTGCCAGGACACGATCCCACCTCCGTACGCGTTCGCCCGGGTGCCCGCACCGGCGGTTCGCCGGGGCGGGCACCCGTTCCAGGGATGGACGGCGTGGACCGTCGGGTCAGCGTGCGGCCGCGGCCATGTGGCGTCGGCGGCGGGCCAGGATCAGGGCGCCGCCGGCGGCGGAGCCGAGCAGGGCGCCGCCGGCGGCGAGTGCCCCGGTCCCGTCGGCGGCGTCACGGCCACCGGCCTGCGCCCCGCCGATCGGGGTGACGGTGAACGTGGCGCTGCCGGCCGCGCTACCGTCGCCACAGGTCGCGGCGACCGTGTAGGTGCCCAGGGTGAAGCCGGCGGTGAAGAGTTCGGCGCTCAGCCCGCCGCCGGCCGCGGCCGTGGTGGACCGGACGTTCTGGTCGCGGTCGGGGCCGGTGACGCGGAAGATCGCGTCGCCGGACTTCGGGTTGCAGGTCGTCGCGGTGAGCACGACCGTCCCGCCGACCGGGGTGGTGGCGGGTGACACGACGGTGTCGGCCAGCGCCGCGCCGGGGAGCAGGAGCGAGCCGAGACCCACGCCGACCGCCGCCGATACGAGAACTGTCTTTGCCTTCATACGCGTCTTCCCTCACTTTTCGTCCGCTGACTGCGTGGGACGTCGTTCGGGCGGCCAACTCCGTGACTGGCACCGGTGTGACCAACCCTAGGAGGGTTGGAGCCACGATCAGGTGAAAATGAGAATTCCTCGTTGCCGTCACGTGTCCACCCGGAAGGCGGAGGGAGCAGCGGAAACGCCGACACGGCCCGCCCGCGAGGGTTGGCCGTGTCGATGTCGTCGGGGTCTGGTCGCGGCCGGTTCGTCCTGCGGCGGCCGGCGGCAACGCCGGCTGTCCGGATGGGGCCGGCTGCCGCCGCCGCGTCTCGGCGTCCACCGCGGGGCGAACCCGGTCAGCCCCCCGTGGCCGCGCTCTCCGGCCGCGGCTCCGGCAGCGGTTCTCCCGTCTCCAACAGGGTCTTGAGGCTGGCCAGCAGCTCCGGCCATCCGCCGCTGCCGTCGAGCTGGCCGCTGACCGCCCGGTGCATCTCGCTGCCCGGCGAGAAGTCGTCGTGGGTGACGGTCAGCCGGACGAACCCGCCGTGCGGGGCGAGGTCGAAGGTGACCCGGGACCGGCGCTCGTCGAGCCGGGCCGCCAGCTCCTCGTCGGACCAGCCGAAGTGGGTGGCGTGCTCCGGCTGGAAGCCGTGCCAGCTGTAGGACAGCCGCCGGTACGGCTCGGCGGCCAGGACGCGCTGGCCGAGGTCGCGGAACTCGCCGCCCGGCTCGTCCTGCCAGCGCACCGGGGAGCCGACCTGCCAGTCGGACCGCAGTGCGACGCCGCCCCAGTAGCGGCGGGTGAACGCCGGCTCGGTCAGCGCGACCCAGAGCTTCTCCTGGGTGGTGTTGATGTAGGTGGTGTAGACGAACGTCGGGCTCTCCATCGGCTCCCGCTCCAGTGCTGTCCGTAGGTCGGCGAGCGCGCGGACCCGCGCCCGGTCGTAGCGGTCGATCCACCGTTCGGCGATGGCGTTGATCGGCACGGGATTGAGGTAGTGCAGCTTTTCCCGGCCGTGCCGCACGGTGGTCACCAGGTTGGCGGCCTCCAGCACCGCCAGGTGCTTGCTGACCGACTGCCGGGTCATGTCGAGCCCGGCGCACAGCTCGCGCAGGCTCTGCCCGTTGCGGAGGTTGAGGTCGTCGAGGAGCCGGCGCCGGCTCGGGTCGGCCAGTGCCCGGAACACGTCGTCCACCCTGCTCACCTCGCACATGCAGCCGTCCGGCTGCCTGTCAGGTTAGGCAACCGGACGGCTGCATGTCCAGCGTGTCGCCGTATCGACCCGCTCCGGCGGCGGGAGCGGTCAGGCCGGGCGGACCAGGCCGCCGCGCAGCAGCCCCACCAGCGCGGAGAGCCCGTCGTCGCCGTGGCCCCGGGCGACCGCCTCATCCAGCAGGTCGCGGATCGGCCGCATCAGCCCGCCGTCCACGCCCATGTCCCGGGAGGCCGTCAACAGGTTGCCGAAACTGGCGGCCTGCATCCGCAGGGACGATCCGTCGGCGTCGTGCTCGCCCGAGTCGACGGCTGCCGCCAGGGCCGGCAACTCCCCGAGCATGGCGGTCAGCCAACCGGTCGCCATCGGCGCGAACCCGCCCGCCGGACCGCCGGCCGCGCGGATCATCGCCGTGGCGTGCAGGAATCCGCCGAACATCCCGTACATGGCGGCGAGCAGGGCCAGATCGTGCACGGCCGCCTGGCCGGGGTCGGTGCCGAGCCAGTGGGCATCGCCGAACGACGCGAGGACGTCCCGCCAGTCGAGAAACGCGTCCTGGGCGCCGCTGTAGAGCACGAACGCGCCGGGCTCGCCGATCATGGACGGGACGGCCATGATGCCGCCGTCGACGGGCCTCGCGCCCTGGGCGACCAGCCACCGCGCCAACCGGCGGGCCTGCTCGGGGGTGCCGTTGGTCAGGTTGACGACCGTCCGTCCGGCCAGCCCCGGCGCCGCCTGCTCGAGCACCCGACGGGTGACGTCGTCGTCGAGGAGGCACACCACGACCAACTCACCCGCGGCGGTCGCCTCCGCGGCGGAGCCGGCCACGTCCGCCCCCGCCTCGGCCAACGCGACGGCCGGCCCCGGCGACCGGTTCCACACGGTCGTGGGGTGGCCGGCGGCGAGCAGTGCCCCGGCCAGTGCGCGCCCCATCGCGCCGAGCCCCAGCACGGAGACGGGCCGATCGCGCGGGGCGCTCACGCGCTCGCCTCCGCGTACACCCGGACCAGCCGGGAGAAGTCCTCGTCGCCGTGCCCGGCGCGGACCGCCCGGGCGACGACGGCGTTGGCCGCCCGAAGCGTGCCGGCGTCGATGCCGTGCCCCTCGGCCGCCTCGACGATGTGCGACATGGTGGCGGCGGCGGAGGCGATGGTGGAGACGTCGGCGGTGTGGTTTCCGGCATCGAGCCGCCCGGCCAGGTCGTCGACGAGGTCGGGCAACAGACCCGAGATCCCCTTGACGTACGGCCTGAGCTCGCTCGCCGTGATCCCCTCCGCCCCGGCCAGGGCGAAGGCGTGCGCGATGCCGCTCATCGCGGTCCAGAAGACGTCGAGCAGCGCCACGTCGTGGGCGGCGGCGCGACTCGGGTCCGGGCCCAGCCAGTCGGCCGACCCGCCCAGGCTCGCCAGGGTGTCCCGATGGGCGTGCCAGACCCGTTCAGGCCCGCTGTAGAGCACCAGTGCCCCGGCTCCGCCCACGGTGGGGGCCGGGGTCATGATCGCCCCGTCGAGGTAGTCGACGCCCTGCCCGGCGGCCCAGGCCGCCATCGTCCGGGCCCGTTGCGGTGTGTCGGCGGTCAGGTTCACCAGGGTGCGCCCGGCGAGGACGTCGGCCGCCGGCTCGACGATGGCACGGACGGCGGCGTAGTCGATGACGCAGGCGAGCACCAGCGGACTCGCCCGGACCGCCTCCGCCACGGTCGGTGCCCACCGCGCGCCGCGCGTCACGAGGGGATCGGCCCTGGCGGCCGTGCGGTTCCAGACGGTGGTGGGGTGGCCGGCGTCCAGCAGTGCGCCAGCCAGCGCCCGGCCCATCGGCCCGAGGCCCAGCACGGTCACCGGGGACAGGTCGCGGTCGGTCATGGGGTGCTCCTTCGGGAACGGGATGTCCGGCCCTTGCGCGTGCCGCCGGGCCGGTTCCATCCTGTTTCCGTACACGCGAAGCATCAAGTACCGACTATTTTCTCAGGTACCTACCTTTTGGTAAGTATGGGAGGGTGACGTGAAGAAGCGGACCTACACGTGCGGGCTCGACGCCGCGATCGACGTCGTGGGCGGCAAGTGGAAGGCGCTGATCCTGTGGGAGCTCGACCACGGTCCCCGCCGCTTCTCCGAGGTGCGGCGGGGGATCAGCGGGATCAGCGAGAAGATGCTGATCCAGCAACTGCGCGAGATGGAGACGTACGGGCTCGTGCACCGGGAGGTCTACCGGCAGGTCCCGCCCAAGGTGGAATACTCGCTCACCGACTTCGGCCGCTCCCTCAACGAGGCGCTGATGCCGCTCGGCGAGTGGGGCGAGCGGAACATGGCGACCATCGAGGCCATCCCCCGGGACTGACGAGCCGCCGCGAATCCCGCGTGCCCGGCGCCGGCCCGGCGGATAGGGTCGCGCGGTGACGGAGATCAGGACCGAGCGGCTGCTGCTGCGCGGCTGGCGGGAGTCCGACCTCTCGCCGTGGGCCGCGATGAACGCCGATCCCGAGGTGCGCGAGCACCTCGGCCCGCTGCTCACCGCCGAGCAGGCCGCCGCCTCGGCGCGGTCGTTCCAGGCCGACCTCGACCGGCTCGGCTACGGCTTCTGGGCCGTCCAGGTCCGCGACGGCGGCGCGTTCGTCGGCTTCGCCGGGCTGGACCGGGTCGACGACGGCGTGCCGGTCACCGGTGTGGAGGCCGGCTGGCGGCTCGCCCGTTCCGCGTGGGGCCACGGCTACGCCACCGAGGCGGCCCGGGCCGTCCTGCGGTACGGCTTCGACACCGTCGGGCTGCCGGAGATCCTGGCCATCACCACCGCGACCAACGCGCGTTCGCAGGCGGTGATGCGCCGCCTGGGTATGACCACCGACCCGACCGAGGACTTCGACGATCCGGAGGTCGACTCCGGTCCGCTGCGCCGCCAGGTCGTCTACCGCAGGCGGGCCGGGGACCGCTGAGCGTCAGGCGGAGCGGCGGCGCTCAGGGCCGAGCCGCCGTTCGCTCCGGTACCGCCCGGAGCTGCCGGTCGACGACGGCCGGCAGGGCGGCGTGCGTGGCGGTGTCAACCGCGACGGTCGGGATCGGTCACCCAGCCGGCGAGCAGCACCAGACCGGTGGGTCGGTGCACGGCGAGGAAGCCGAAGGGGCGGTCGACGTCGAGGCGTACCCGGCGCCTGCGCGCGGTGAGCCTCGGGGGCGCGGAGCCCGCCCGCGTGGAGACGGCGGTGACCACGGCGGCGCGGAAACCCGTCGCGCCGAACGTCGCGGTCGCGCTCTGCCGCGCCTGCGAGACGGCCAGGAGCCGGGCGATGCCGGGGAGGTGGTCGCCGTCGCCGGTCGCGGTGGCCAGCCCGAACAGCGCCGGCCGCTCCAGCAGGTCGTGGTCGGCGGAGGCGGTGAATCCCACGGTGCAGACGAGCAGCTCGGGCCGGTCGTCGTACGCGTCCACGACCTGCTCGACGACGCCGGGGCCGGCGGCGACCGGCAGCGCGGCCGGTGCGCCGATCGCGCCGATCGCGGCCGGCAAGACCTCCGCCGCCTGACGCTGCGGTGCGCCGAGGGCGAGCACCACGTCGACGTCCTCGGCGCCGCGCACGGTCAGCAGGCTCAACGGGCCGGCGGCGGTGTCCGCCGCGCGGAGCGCGTCGAGGTCGTGGCTGACCCGGCTCAGCCCGGCCAGCCGGCGCCCCTGCCACGGCCCGGCGACCGGCTGGCACCAGGAGCCACGGAACGGCTCGGCCCACCCGGTCCGCAGCGACAGCGCGCTGGCCAGGACCAGCGCCGTCGCCGGGGTGACCCGCACCGGCAGCTCGGGGACCAGGCCGTCGGTGTGGGTGGCGGCCCACTCGTCGAGGGCCGCCTGGTCGTGCACCGGATCGCCGGTCAGGTCCCCGCGCATGGCCGCCGGCACCTCCCGCAGCCACCGGTCGGTCAGGGGCAGGTCCCGTCGCGCCCAGGCGGCGAGGGCGAGTCGGGTGGTGGGGGAGCGGTCCAGGTCGAACCGGGCCGCGTCCGGTGCGACCGCGAGCAGTTCGTCGCGGGCGGGACCGGCGGCGTAGCGGGCGAGCAGCGCCAGCAGCGGGTAGACGCCGGCGCCGGAGAGGACCGTCTGGCTGTCGTCCAGGGTGGACGCCCAGCGGGCGGTGAGCGTGTTGGTGGCGGCGGTGCTCATGGGGCGGGGCGTCCTCCGGTGGGCGGCGTGACCGTCGCCCGGGGGCGACCGCTGGCACCCTACCGCCGCCCCGTCGCGGGGCCGGGATGGCCGAGGCCACGCGGGTGGCAGGGCCGGTCGGTGGCCGGGCGGCCGGGGCGGTGTGGCAGCGTGGGCGGCGTGAACACCGCCGCACCGCTGGACGTCGACCTGGCGCTGGTCGGCGGCGGCGGTGCCGCGTCGCTCGTCCTCGCCGCCCTGGACCGGCACGGCGTGCGCGGCCTGCGGGTCGCCGTCATCGACCCGGTCCACCGGCGCGGCCAGGACCGGACCTGGGCGTTCTGGGGGCACCCCGGCGGCGACCTGGATCCGCTGCTGGCCGCGAGCTGGTGCCAGGTGGAGGTGGCGACGTCCGCCGGCCGCCGCGTCCTCGATCTCGCCCCCCTGCGGTACGCCATGCTGCGCTCGGGCCCGGTCTACGACCGGGCTGCCGAGGCCGAGCGGCGGCTCGGGGTACGGCGGATCGTCGCGCCCGTCGACGCCCTGCACGACGACGGCGGGCACGTCACGGTCCACGCCGGCGGCGACGGGCCGGCCGTCCGCGCGTCCTGGGTGCTGGACTCCCGGCCCCGGCCGCCCCGGCGCCCCGGGCGTACCAACTGGCTCCAGCACTTCCGGGGCTGGTGGCTGGAGTCCGGCGTTCCGGTCTTCGACCCGGCGCGGGCCGTCCTGATGGACTTCCGCACCCCGCAGCCCGCCCGGGGCGTGTCGTTCGGCTACGTCCTGCCGGTGAGCGACCGGTACGCCCTGGTGGAGTACACGGAGTTCGGCCCCCGCCCGCTCACCGACGCCGGGTACGACGCGGCGCTGGCCGGCTACCGGGACCTGCTCGGCCTCGACCCGACCCGACTAAGGGTGCGGGAGGTGGAGAACGGGGTGATCCCGATGACCGACGGCCCGTTCGAGGCCCGGCCCTCGCCCCGGGTGGTCCGCCTCGGTACGGCCGGCGGCGCCACCCGCCCGTCCACCGGCTTCACCTTCTCCGCCATGCACCGACAGGCCGAGCAGATCGCCCGCGCCCTCGCCGCCGGCCGCCCGCCGGTGCCGGCGCCCGCGTACCCCCCTCGGCACCGCTGGATGGACGCTGTCGCCCTCCGGGCGCTGGACGGCGGCGGCGTCGGCGGGCCCGACTTCTTCGATCGGCTCTTCGACCGCAACCCCGCCGAGCGGGTGCTGCGGTTCCTCGACGGCGCCACGACCCCGGCGGAGGAACTGGCGGTGATGGGTTCCACCCGGCTGCTGCCGATGGTCGTCGCCACCGGCGGCGACGCCGTCGCCCGGCTCCGGGACCGCCTCCGCCCGGCCGGGCCGCCCCCGCGCACGGGGGAGCCGCCGGAGATTCGGTAGGTTGCCGATATGGTGGACGAGGCGGCCGGCAGGGTCGTGCAGATCTGGACCGACGGCGCGTGCAGCGGCAACCCCGGCCCCGGCGGGTGGGGCGTGGTGCTGCGCTACGGCGCGCACGAGCGGGAGCTGTGCGGCGGCGAGGCGACCCCCACCACCAACAACCGGATGGAGCTGATGGCGGCCATCCAGGCCCTGGAGAGCCTGACCCGGTCCGTCACGGTCGAGCTGCACACCGACAGCACGTACGTGCGTAACGGCATCACCAGCTGGCTGGCCTCGTGGAAGCGCAACGGCTGGCGGACGGCCGCGAAGCAGCCGGTCAAGAACGCCGACCTGTGGCAGCGGCTGGAGGCCGCCTGCGCCCGGCACGAGGTCACCTGGCTGTGGGTGAAGGGGCACAACGGCCACCCGGAGAACGAGCGCGCCGACGCGCTGGCGAACCGGGGCATGACCGAGGCCCGCACGTCGGCGGTGCCCGCCGGGCGCTGATCAGGCCAGCCGGTGCGGTTCGGCCCGGCGGCGCCGAAGACGCGCGAGACGTGCGCCGCTCAGCGCGCCGCGTCCGGGTGGCCCGGCATGCCGGACCCGCCGCCGGAGCTGCCCGACGCGCCGCCCGTGATGCCGGACCCGTCGTCCTCGGTGACCAGGTCGGGCTTCGTCGTCGTGTCGTCGGGCGCCGGCACGTCGGTGTCCGCCTCCACCTGGACCAGCCGGGCCTGGCCGGCCTCGTCCTCGGCGTGCGCCGGGTCGACCGGCAGCTCACCGTCGCGTGCCCGATATCCCACGACTGCCTCCCCGTCGTCCCGCCGGTGCCGTTCCCTGCCCGCCTACCCCCGCCCACCCGCACGAAACCCCGCCCCGGCGCGCCCCCACCTCGCCCTGGCGCGGCGATCATGCAGCTGTGTGCCCCGCATATCGGTTGCGATCTGGTCATGACAGGCGCCACAACTGCATGATCGCGAAGGGCGGGGCGGAAGTGAGGAAGGCGGGAGGGAGGGAGAGGGCTGGGAGAGGGTGGATCAGCGGCGGTGTGGTGGGCGGGCGGGTCGCCCGGGGGAGCGCGGTGCGCGGCGCGCCGGGGTGAGCGACAGCGGTGACCAGTGCCCGGGCCGCGTCCGGCCGGGTGGCAGGTCGGTGTGCCGGTCGCCCCGGGCCGCGTCGAGCTGGGACTGGTGCAGGAACAGGCTGGCGGACAGGTCCGCGCCGCGCAGGTCGGCCCCGCGCAAATCGGCGCCGGTGAGGTCGGCCAGGCCGAGGTCGACGCCGCGCAGGTCGGCGCCGATCAGCAGCGCCCCGCGCAGGTTCGCCCGGCGCAGGTCGGCCCGCCGCAGGTCGACGCCGAACAGGTGGGCACCCCGCCGGTCCACGCCGGGCCGGCCACCCCGGGCCCGGGCCGCGTCGCCGGCGCGGGACAGCAGCGGGTTGACCCGCCCCCGGTACGCGTCCACGTCGAGCGCGAGCAGCGCCTGCGGAGCTCCCCGGGCCAGCCGCTCGGTCTCGGCGAGCGCGACGGACAACTCGTCGCGCAGCGGCTGCGGCGGGCGCAACGCGAGCGCCTCGGTCAGATACCAGAGCAACTCGTGCAGCGGCCGCATCACCGCGAACGTGTCGAACATGCGCGCGGCGCTCTCCGGCGCGGCGCGCCAGTCCCGCCCGCCGAAGGTGAACTGGGCCACCCGCTGCCCGGCCCCGAAGCAGTCGAACACGGTGCAGCCGGGAAAACCCCGCCCGCGCAGGTCGGCGTGGATGCCGCAGCGCGAGTCGGCCCCCAGGTTCGGGCAGGGGCGGCCGGCGGGCTTGTCGATGGCGAAGTCCGCCGACGCGGAGAAGGCGGGCGCGACGCAGCAGAGCCCGAAGCACCGGGCGCAGTCGGCGCGCAGTTCGTCCTCCGCCGACGTCCCCTCGGGGGTTTCCGACACGCTGACCGTTCTCCTGCCGATCGGGAGTTCCCGCCGGCGGCCTCGCGGGCGGAGGCTCCCATTGTCCCGCCGCCGGTGCGGTCGCCGGGCCGCGGGGGTGCGGCCCCGCGCGACCCGTTCCGGTGGCGAAACGGTGGCCGGGCGCCCCTGACGGCCGGTGCGGCGTCGCGGTGTCCGGCGGCGTCGACGCCGAACGTCGACACCCGTCCATGTGGAGGATTGTCGACGTCGATACGTTCTGTCATTCTCCAGCGTGGACGCTGCCAGTGACGGTCGCCAATCCGGAGGGCCGCGGCGGCGCCTTCATCTGCCGGAGGGACCCTCGTGAAGCGCAGACGACGCCATCTGCTCGTAGGACTGACGGTCGGTGCCCTGGTGGTGTCGACCGGTCTCGTCGGAATCCACT
Source organism: Micromonospora sp. NPDC048170 (assembly GCF_040652795.1). NCBI lineage: Bacteria > Bacillati > Actinomycetota > Actinomycetes > Micromonosporales > Micromonosporaceae > Micromonospora > Micromonospora sp. NPDC048170. Next base: position 15,404 of record NZ_JBEZMR010000011.1, on the reverse strand, counting down.
TCGCCGGCGCCGAGGTGCCAGCCCCCGCCGCCGCGGCCGGTGACGGGGAGATGCCGGGGGCGCTCGGCGCCCACATGGAACGGCTGCGCCAGGCAGTGCCGGGCAACGACGGCATGTCGCCGGAGGGGCCCGGCAACGCCGCGCAGCAGGAGTTCCTGGAGCGCGCGTACCCGGCCGACACGATCAGCATCGCCCAGATCGACCGCTCCAAGTCGGCGTACTCGGCCGCCGAGCGGCGCGCCGGCGGCACCCGGGGGTGGACGAACATCGGCCCCAGCGAGGCCCTCTACCCGTTCACCGAGTTCCGCAACGCCTCCAACTACGTGCCGAACGCGTACGTGGCGGGTGGCCGGGTCACCTCCATCGACATCGCGCCGGACTGCACCGCCCTGCTCTGCCGGGCGTACGTCACGCCGGCCGGCGGCGGCGTCTGGGGCACCCTGAACGTCCTCGCCGCCGAGCCGAAGTGGTTCTACCTGGGCGGGCCGCTCGGCATCAACGCGGCCGGCTCGGTCAAGATCGACCGCAACGACCGGACGGGCCTGACCATCTACGTCGGCACCGGCGAGGCGAACACCTGCGCCTCGGGCTGCGTGGCCGGCGTGGGCCTCTACAAGTCCACCAACGGCGGCGTCACCTGGAAGGGCCCGCTGGGCAAGGACGCCCTGGCCGGCAAGGGCATCGGCGAGATCACCATCAAGCCCGGCGACCCGAGGACCCTCTACGTCGCCACCACCACCGCGCTGCGCGGCATGTCCGGCTCCTGCTGCACCGGCGTGACCCGGCCTGTGCCCGACGCCGAGAAGTGGGGCCTCTACAAGTCCACCGACGGCGGCGCGAACTGGAGGTTCATCCACAACGGCTCGGCCGACGCGACCCAGTGCACCGGCAGCGCCGCGGAGTACGGCAACACCACCACCTGCTCGCCGCGCGGCGTGCGCTACGTCAAGCTCGACCCGCGCGACGCGAACGTCGTCTACGCCTCCTCGTACGCCCGGGGGGTGTGGCGTTCCGGTGACGCCGGCGCCACCTGGACGCAGATCAAGCCCTCGCTCAACCCGGCGGTCTTCCAGACCCGGGCCGCGATCGACGTGACCGCCCTGCCGGACGGCAGGACCCGCATGTACGTCTACGAGGGCAACCTCGGCAACCCGTACTCGCGGCTGTTCCGCAGCGACGACGTGGCCGGCGGCGCGCCCGCCTTCACCGACCTGAGCAGCGCCAACCCGGCCGACCCGGGCTACGCCACCTACAACCAGTGCACCGGCCAGTGCTGGTACGACGTCTTCGTGCACACCCCGGCCGGGCACCCGGACATCGTCTACACGGGCGGCTCGTACGTCTACGGCGAGACCGTCGCCCACAAGCGGGCCGTGGTGCTCTCCACCGACGCCGGCGTCAGCGGCACCGACATGACCTACGACGGCACCGACGAGCTGCACCCCAACGGCCTGCACCCCGACCAGCACGCGCTGGTCACCAACCCGCGCAACCCGTACCAGTTCTTCGAGGCCAACGACGGCGGCGTGATGCGCTCCAGCGGCCAGTTCGTGGACCGGTCGGCCTGGTGCGACAACCCGGACCGCAACCTCGCCACGCAGGCGCAGAAGGACCGGTGCCGGCAGATGCTGTCGAAGATCCCGTCGAAGCTGGACGGCATCAACAAGGGCATGAACACGTTGCAGTTCATCAGCCTGTCCGCCAGCCCGCACGACCACCGCCTGCTCCAGGGCGGCACCCAGGACAACGGCACCTGGGAGAACAAGGGCGAGCGCCGGCGCTGGGTCAACACGATGATCGGTGACGGCGGCGCGTCCGGCTTCGACGTGGGAAGGCCGGAGTTCCGCTTCCACACCTTCTACGACGCCACCCCCGAGGTGAACTTCAACAACGGTGACGTCGGCAGTTGGATCTCGATCTCCGACCCGGTCTTCGGGCACCCGGGCACCCTGTTCTACGCGCCCGTGGTCAGCGACCCGAAGGTCAGCGGGACGATCTTCGCCGGCACCTCGCGCACCGTCTACCGGACGAAGACGTTCGGCCTGGGCGACCGCAGCCTGGCCGAGGCCAACCGGATCTGCAACACCTGGACCGGCACCTTCGAGGCGCAGTGCGGCGACTTCGCGCCGCTGGGCACGGTCAACCTGACCGACGGCGCGTGGGGCGACCGGGCCGGCGGCGCCGTCTCGGTGGTCGAGCGGGTCGCCACCGACTCGTCCACGGCGTACGCGGCCACCAGCACCGGCCGGGTGTTCGTGTCCCGCAACGTCGACGCCGAGCCGGCGTCGGCGGTCACCTGGACCCGGATCGACACCGCCGCCACGCCGAACCGCTTCGTCACCGGCATCCACGTCGACCCGGCCGACCCGGCCCGGGCGTGGGTCTCCTACAGCGGGTTCAACTCGAACACCCCCGCCACCACCGGGCACGCGTTCGAGGTGCGGCTGGCCGGCACGGGCGCGACCTGGGCCGACCGGTCGTACGACTTCGGTGACCAGCCGATCACCGACCTGGTCCGCGACGACGTCACCGGCGACCTGTACGCGGCCACCGACTTCGGCGTCCTGCGGCTGGCCAAGGACGGCACCACCTGGGCGAAGACGGCCCGCGGCATGCCGAACGTGGAGGTCGCCGGGCTGACCATCGTGCCGGGCAAGCGGGTGCTCTACGCCGCCTCGCACGGCCTCGGCGCCTGGCAGCTCACGCTCTGAGGCAGGCGACCATCGGCGACGACAAGGTGAGGGGCCGTGTGCGCGGCCCCTCACCGCTGCCCGAGGCGGCCGGCCGGGCCTGGCGCACCCTCGGCGCGGCCTTCGTCCTGCTCGTCTTCGTCCCGCCGTTGCTGCTGCTGGTCTCCGGCTCGCTCACCGAGCCGGGCCTGCCGCCGCCGCCCACCCCGCAGCTGGTGCCGGAGCCGGTGTCCACCACCGGCTACCAGCAGGCCGTCGAGCTGGGCGGGCTGCTGCGCGCCTCGCTCAACTCGGTCCTGGTCGCCCTCGTCGCGGTGCCGCTGAGCGTGCTCGTCGCCTCCCTGGCCGGCTTCGCGCTGGCCCGGGTGGCCCCGCGCGTCACGGGCGTCGTCGTGGCGGCCTCCCTGGTCGCCCTGATGGTGCCGGCGACGGCGCTGCTCGTGCCCCGCTTCGCGATCTTCCGGGTGCTCGGCCTGACCGACACCCTGGTGCCGCTGGTCGCCCCGGCGTTGCTGGGCACCTCGCCGCTCTACGTCCTGGTCTACTACCTGGCGTTCCGGGCGCTGCCGGCGGAGCTCTACGACGCCTGTCTGGTGGAGGACCTCTCGCCGGTGCGCACCTGGTGGCGGGTCGCCCTCCCGCTGGTGCGCCCGGTCACCGCCGGACTCACCGCGCTGACCTTCGTGCTCACCTGGTCGAACTTCCTCGACCCGCTGGTCTACGTCTACGACCGCGACCTGTTCACCCTGCCGCTGGCGCTGCGTTCCCTGTCGGTGCTGGACCCGACGAACTTCCCCGTGTTCCTGGCCGGCGCGGTGCTGGCCACGGTGCCCGCGCTGGCCGTCTTCGTGCTCGCCCAGCGGCGCTTCCTCCACCACGACGACCCGACGGGACGAGACTGACGATGCGACCGGAGACGACACCGACGATGCGACCGCGGGCGCTGCTCGCGCTGCTGCTCACCGCCGTGCTGGCCGCCGCCGGCTGCGGCTCCGGCTCCGGGTCGTCCGCCGACGGGCCGGTGCGGCTGCTGGTCTTCGGCGCCCCCGAGGAACTCGCCGCCTACCGCACCCTCGTCGAGGCGTACGAGAAGGCGCGCCCCGGCGCCGACGTGCAGCTCGTCGAGGCCAGCGACCGCAAGGACCTGCTCGCCCGGCTGGCCACCTCGGTGGCCGGCGGCGCCCCGCCGGACCTGTTCCTGATGAACTACCGCTTCTACGGCCAGTTCGCCGCCAAGGACGTCATCGAACCGCTGGACGACCGGCTGGCCTCCTCCGAGGCCGTCGACCCGGCCGACTACTACCCGGTGGCGTGGGACGCCTTCCGGTGGAAGGACCGGCAGCTCTGCCTGCCGCAGAACGTCTCCAGCTTGGCCGTCTACTACAACCGCACCCTGTTCACGAAGTACGGCGTGCCGGAGCCGAGGGCCGGCTGGACCTGGAACGACCTGGTCACCACCGCGACCGCGATGACCCGCGACCCCCGCGGCGTGGTGGTCAGGGCCACGGAGAGCGAGGGCGCGGCGCTGCGCCCGGCCGTGCACGGCCTCGGCGTGGAGCCGTCCATCATCCGGCTCGCCCCGTTCGTCTGGTCGGGCGGCGGCGAGATCGTCGACGACCCGGCGAAGCCCACCCGGCTGACCCTGGACACCCCGGCCGCCCGGGAGGCGCTGAAGAACCTCGTCGACCTGCGGCTGGCGTACGGGGTGGTGCCCACCGACGAGGAGGTGGAGGCCGAGGACGACGAGTCGCGGTTCGCCAACGGCCGGCTCGCCATGCTGATGAGTTCCCGCCGGTCCACCACCACGTTCCGCTCGATCACCGGCTTCGAGTGGGACGTCGCCCCGCTGCCCGTCTACAGGGAGCAGGTCGGGGTGCTGCACTCCGACGCGTACTGCATGACCCGGGGCGCGAAGCGCAAGGACGCCGCGTGGCGGTTCCTGGAGTTCGCCATCGCCGAGGAGGGCCAGCGGATCATCGCGGCCACCGGCCGCACCGTCCCGTCCCACGTCGGGGTGTCGCGGTCGCCGGCGTTCCTCGGCCCCGCCCAGCCGCCGCGCAGCGCGAAGGTCTTCCTCGACGCCATCCCCACCGTCCGGGCGTTGCCGACCGTCTCCACCTGGCCGGAGATCGAGGACGTCACCTACGGCATCCTGGAGAACGCCATGCACCGGGGCGACCGGCTCGACGACGTCATCCGCGACCTCGACCGGCAGACCCGTCCGATCTTCGCCCGCGGGGAGCACGGGTGAGCGAGTCCGGCCTCGCCCTGGCCGGCGTCTCGGCCGCGTACCGCGGGTCGACCGTGCTGCACGAGGTGGACCTGGGCGTCGCCCGGGGCGAGCTGCTGGTGGTGCTCGGCCCGTCGGGGGCCGGCAAGTCGACCGTGCTGCGGGTCGTCGCCGGCCTGGAGGCGGTCACCGCCGGCCGGATCCGCATCGCCGGCCGGGACGTCACCGCCGAGCGTCCCGGCCGGCGCAACGTGTCGATGGTGTTCCAGTCGTACGCGCTCTTCCCGCACCTGACCGTCGCCGAGAACATCGCCTTCGGCCTGGAGGTGCGCGACACCCCCCGCGCGGCGGCCCGGGAGCGGGCCCGGGCGGCGGCGGAGACCGTCGGCTGCGCCACCCTGCTGCACCGGCGGCCAGGGCAGCTCTCCGGCGGGGAACGGCAGCGGGTGGCGCTGGCCCGGGCGCTGGTCCGCGAGCCGGACGTGTTCCTGCTCGACGAGCCGCTGTCCAACCTCGACCTGGCGCTGCGCGTGCAGATGCGCGCCGAGCTGCGGGCCCTGCACGACCGGCTGGGCACGACGATGGTGCACGTCACCCACGACCAGACCGAGGCGCTGGTGCTCGCCGACCGGATCGCTGTGCTGCGCGACGGGCGCATCGAGCAGGTCGGCACCCCCGAGGAGATCTGGCGTACCCCCGCCACCACCTTCGTCGCCCGCTTCGTCGGCTCCCCGGCGATGAACCTGCTCCCCGCGCACGGGCCGGTGCGCCCCACGGGCACGGCACCGCCCGGGGTGACCGTCACGGAGTCCGGCCGGCTGGAGATCGGCTTCCGTCCCGAGGCGGTCACCCTGGGCGCGACCGACGGCACGGACGCCACCGTCGACCGGGTCGAGGTGGTCGGCGAGGACGCGTACGCGTACCTGACCGTCGCCGGCGGGCACCCCGTCGTCGCCCGGGTGCCCGCAGCCCGCCGGCCGGAGCGCGGCGCGACCGTACGCGTCGGCGTGCGCTGGCCCGACGTGCACGTCTTCCACGCCGGCTCCGGCCGCCGGTACGCCCCGTGACGGCCATGGACCGCCGCTCGCGCCGGCAGTTGGCGCTGATGCTGACGCCGTACCTGGTCGGCCTCGTCGGGCTGGTGTTGCTGCCGGCCGCCGTCACCCTCGCACTGGCCTTCACCGAGTACGACCTGCTGCGCCCGCCACGCTGGGTGGGGCTGGACAACTTCGCGGCGCTCCTGGACGACCCGGTGTTCCGGGTGTCGCTGACCAACTCGCTGGTGTTCGCGCTGGTGGCCGTACCGCTGCGGGTGCTCTTCGCACTCGGCCTGGCGCTGCTGCTGCACCGGCGCGCGGTCGGGGTCGGCAGCGCCCGCACCGCGGCGGTGCTGCCGACCGCGGTGCCGGAGATCGCCTACGGTCTGCTCTGGCTGTGGCTGCTCAACCCGCTGTACGGCCCGATCAACCAGCTGCTGCGCACCGGCGGGGAGAACGGCCTGACCGCGCTGGGCCGCACCCCGCCGCAGTGGCTCACCGACCCGACCGACGCCCGCGCGGCGATCATTCTGCTGAGCCTGTTCACCATCGGGGAGACCTTCGTGGTGCTGCTGGCCGCCCGCCGTGCGCTGCCCCGGGACGTCTACGAGATGGCGGCGATCGAGGACGCCACCGGCTGGGACGTGTTCCGCCGCGTCACGCTGCCGCTGATGGCGCCGGTGCTCGGGCTGCTGATGGTGCGTGACGCCATCCAGAGCCTGCACTTCTCCTTCGTGCCGGCCTTCGTGGTCACCGACGGCGGCCCGCCCCCGTACGCCACCACCTACCTGTCGCTGTTCGTCTACCGCACCGGCTTCGAGTACCTGCGCTACGGCTACGCCGCCGCCGCGACCCTGGTGATGATCCTGCTGACCGTGGCGGCGGTGCTGGTGCAGTGGCGGCTGATCCGCCGCTACCGGGCGTTCTACCGCCTGTGACCACCCGGCCCGGCCCCGATATTCGGGGGCACCGGTCCCCGGGCCGTGACATGATCACGCACCGCGCCGACCGAGCGGCGGCGCGCGAGGAGGTCGGCATGGAGTTCGAGGTACGCCGGATCGGGCCGGAGTCGACCGCCGAGGCGGCTGCCGTGCTCGCCGACGCCTTCGACGGGTACCCCTGGATGGCCTGGACGGTGGCGGCGGACCGGCACCGGGAACGGCTGGAGGCGATGTTCGCCGGTACCGTCGACGCCGTCGGGCTGCCCTACGGGGACGTCTGGGCGGCGATGGACCCCGACGGCCGGCCGGCGGCGGTCGCGGTATGGCTGCGCCCGGACCGACCGGTGCCGGACGAGGTCTGGGCCGGTGTCGAGGCGCGGAACGCGGAGCTGGCCGGAGACCGCTGTCCGGCCCTGCGCGCCGCCGAGGCGGCCTGCGCCTCGTTGCGCTCCGCCGTACCGGCGTTCCTGCTCGCCACCGTCGGCGTGCGCCGCGACCACCAGGGGCGTGGGCTGGGTGCCCTGGTGCTGCGGCCCGGCCTGGCGGAGGCGGATCGCGCCGGCCTGCCGGCGGTGCTGGAGACGACGTCGGAGCCGAACCTGCGGTTCTACCGGCGGCTCGGTTTCGCCGTGACCGGGGAGGTCCAGGTGCCCGACGGGGGTCCCCTGGTGTGGGCGATGCGCCGCCCGACCGCCGCCAGCGAGCGGGTGTAAGGGACGCCCGCCCGGGTAGCCGCCCGGGATGGAGCTGGTCGAGGAGTCGCCGTACCGCTTCCGGATCGACCGGCGGGACCCGATGCGGGTGCCGGGGGTGGTCTTCGCGTCGCGGTCGCTGCTGCCCGACGCCGGGGAGGACAAGGCGCTGGAGCAGGTCGCGAACGTCGCCACGCTGCCCGGCATCGTCGACGCCTCGTACGCCATGCCGGACGTGCACTGGGGCTACGGGTTCCCGATCGGCGGCGTGGCGGCCACCGACGTCGCCCACGGCGGCGTGGTCTCGCCCGGCGGGGTGGGATTCGACATCTCCTGCGGCGTCCGGCTGCTCGCCGCCGACCTGGACCGCGACGGGCTGGGGCCCCGGCTGGGCGCTCTGATGGACGGCCTCGGCGAGGCCACCCCGCGCGGCATGGGCAAGGGCGCGGTGTGGCACCTGTCGACACGCGCCGAGCTCGACGCGGTGCTGCGCGGCGGTTCCCGGTACGCCGTGGAGCGCGGCTTCGGCGTCGAGCGGGACCTGCACCGCTGCGAGGACAACGGCGCGGTCGACGACGCCAACCCGGCCGAGGTCAGCGAGCGGGCGATCGAACGGGGCGCGCGCCAGGTCGGCAGCCTCGGCTCCGGCAACCACTTCCTGGAGGTGCAGGCCGTCGAGGAGGTGTACGACGACGCCACCGCGACGGCCTTCGGGCTGCGCCCCGGCCAGGTCTGCGTGATGATCCACTGCGGGTCCCGGGGACTGGGCCACCAGATCTGCACCGACTACGTGCACACGATGGAGAAGGTGATGGCCCGGCACGGCATCCACGTGCCGGACCGCCAGCTCGCCTGCGCCCCGGTCTCCTCCCACGAGGGCCGCGCCTACCTGGGCGCGATGGCCGCCGCCGCCAACTACGCCCGGGCGAACCGGCAGCTGCTGGCCGACGCCGCCCGTAAGGTCTTCGCCCGGGTCGCCGGCAGCCGGCTCGACCTGGTCTACGACATCTCGCACAACCTCGCCAAGATCGAGACGCACGACGTCGACGGCGAGCGGCGCGCGCTGTGCGTGCACCGCAAGGGCGCCACCCGCGCGCTGCCGCCCGGGCACGACGACCTTCCCGCCGACCTGCGGGACGTGGGCCAGCCGGTGCTGATCCCCGGCTCCATGGGCACCGGCTCGTACGTGCTCACCGGCGTGCCGGGGGCGCCCGCCTTCGCGTCCACCTGCCACGGCGCAGGCCGGGTGCAGAGCCGCAAGCAGGCGGTGAAGTCGGAGCGCGGGCAGGACCCGCGTGCCCAGCTGGAGGCGCGGGACATCGCGGTGCGCGGCGCGTCCCGCCGTGGCCTGGCCGAGGAGATGCCGACGGCGTACAAGGACGTCTCGGCGGTGGTGGCCGCCGCCGAGGGGGCCGGGCTGTGCCGGAAGGTGGCGCGGCTGGGGCCGCTCGGCGTGGTGAAGGGCTGAGCGGGCGGCTCACACGTCCAGCGTCACCGCGCAGCACCAGCCCCCGCCGTCGGGGCCGAAGCGCAGCTCGTGCAGGGAGACGGCCTTCGGCACCGCGCCGACCAGCTCGACGGCGTCGGTGTCCGCCGTGCGCCAGCACACCACCAGGCCGCCGGCGCCGTCGTCGGCCACGTCGGTGTGCAGGGGCAGCTCGCCCTCCGTCTCCATCCGGAAGATCACCTCGTCGAGTACGCCCACCAGCAGGTCCGCGTCGTCGCCGGTCGGCGCGCGGAACTCCCGTAGCGGGCCCGGGGCTGCCCCGGCGGGGTCGACGAACGTGCCGACCAGCGCGGCGACCGCCTCGGCGACGCACTCCTCCCGCGTCGGGGCCCACGCCTCGATGCGTACGTCGGCGGTGTGCGGCAGGCGGCGGTGCCCCCGTGCGGGTCGGCGCTCCATGCCCCGATCATGCGCCACGGGAGTGTCGCGCGGCGGCCGGTCAGTTCAGGCCGAGCCGGGCGATGGGCTCGACGAGTTCGCGTTCCTCGTAGGCGAGGTGCGACAGCAGCGTGTCGCTGAGCAGGTCGACCGCCGCGCGCAGCTCGGTCATCCCGTCGGAGACGGAGACGAACGCGACGAGAGCGCGGTCGACCCGTTCCAGGACGTCGTGGATCGCGTGGTGCTCCTGCTCCAGCCGGTCCAGCACCGGGGCGAGGCGGGCGTCGCCGCGGCGCAGGTGCGGGAAGACTCCCCGGTCCTCCAGGGTGTGGTGGGTGGTGACCACCCGGCAGTACGACTCGCAGTAGGTGCCCAGGGTCCACTTGTTCTGCCGGATGGTCATGGTGTTGATGTGGGAGCGGGCCGTGCCCGCCTCGACCAGCCCGGCGCCCACCTGCTCCACCAGGTCGTACAGGCGGGTCAGTTCGGCGCGCAGGCCGTCGTGCACGTCGACGAGGTGCTGGGCGCTGGCCTGGTCGTGCGCGGTGTAGGTGCGCGCGAGGTCCGGCGCGGGGCCGGTGGGCCGGGTGGTCTCGTCCCAGACCCGGATCGCGCTGCGGCGGGCGCCGTCGTCGGGCGTCGGGACGACGGCGAAGGCACCCGCGCCGACGGGTGGGCGCCGAGCGGCTGGCGGCGCCGCCGGGCCCGGGGTCGGGGCCGGGTTCGCGGGGGCGGGCGTGGTGGCGGCCGTCCGCTCGGCGGCCACGAGCTCGCGCGCGGCGGGGGCCACCTCGGCGGCGAAGCGCCGCAGGTCCTCGGGATCGTCGCTGCCCAGGATGAACGTGCTGATCCCGTCGCTGAGCGCGAGGTCGGCCAGTTCCTCTGCCCACTGCTCGGCGGGCCCGTCCAGCGGTCCCCGGCCGACGGGGGCGAACCGGCCGGTGACGTTGAGCAGGCGGCGCACGTCGGCCGGGTCCCGGCCGGCCTGCCGGGCGGCGTCGTCGATGACGGCGTTGCCCCTGTCGAGGTCGCCGGGTTGCAGGTAGCTCAGCGACGGCAGCCAGCCGTCGGCCAGTTGCCCGGTCAGCGCCAGCATCCGCGGCTTGTACGCGCCGAGCCAGATGCCCACGTCGTGGGCGGGTGCCGGGCCCCGCTTCGCGCCGACGACCCGATGGAACTCGCCGTCGACCCGGACGCCGCCGCGCGCGTCGACGTCCCAGAACTGGCGGATGACGTCGATGGCCTCGGCCAGGGCCCGCACACCCTGCCCGGGGGAGAGCCGGCGCCCGCCCATCGCCTCGATGGCATCCCAGAACGCGCCGGCGCCCAGGCCGAGTTCCACCCGGCCGCCGCTGAGCAGATCGAGGCTCGCCACGCTGCGGGCGAGGACGGCCGGCGGGCGCAGCGGCAGGTTCGTCACGTTGGCGGCCAGCCGCACCGTGCTGGTCCGGGCCGCCACGAAGCTCATCAGCGTCCACGTGTCGAGGAACGCGGGCTGGTAGGGGTGGTCCTGGAAGGTGACCAGGTCGAACCCGACCTGCTCGGCCAGCATGGCGAGGCCCACCACCCGGCCGGGCTCGGCGTTGCCGGGCGACAGGAAGGCCCCGAAGGTCAGCGGGTGACCGTAGTCGCTCATGTCGGCACTCCTTTCCGCTCCGCAGCCTCTCACGCGGGCCGGGGCGGCCCCTGGGCTGTCCCGGAAACCGCCGCGACCGGGCCGGTGGTGGTGGGGCGGGAGGGGCTGACCGTCGCGGGGTCACCCGCGTACGGTCGGCGGGTGCGGATCACGAAGTTCACCCACGCCTGTGTCCGGATCGAGCACGACGGCGGCGTGCTGGTCATCGACCCGGGCACCTGGAGCGAGCCGCGGGCCCTGGCCGGCGCGGACGCCGTGCTGGTCACCCACGAGCACACCGACCACGTGGACGTGCTCCGGTTGGCGGGTCTCGGCGTGCCGGTCTTCGCACCGGAGGGCGCCGTGCTGCCCGACCTGGCGCCGCTGACCGTGACCAGGGTCGGCGCCGGTCGACGGTTCACCGCCGCCGGCCTCACCGTGACCGCGCTGGGCGGCCGGCACGCCACCATCCACGGCGACCGGCCCGACTGCGCCAACCTGGGCTATCTCGTCGGCGACGCCGTCTACCACCCGGGCGACTCCCTGCACCGGCCGGAGTGCCCGGTCGAGACGCTGCTGGTGCCGGCGCAGGGGTCCTGGCTGAAGCTCACCGAGGCGATCGACTTCGCCAACGCCGTCGGGGCCGAGCGGGTGTTCCCGATCCACGACGCCCAACTCAACGAACGCGGCCTGACCAGCGTCAACGGCTGGTTCGCCGAGACGGTGCCCGGCTACCGCCATCTGGCGCCGGGGGAGTCCGCCTGACCGGGCGACAGCCTGCGGTGTTCTACACCGCCACCGGCCGTGTCGTCCGCGGACCGACTGCTATACGGTCGATGGGTGAGGGTCGAAGAACACTGGTGGAACGGCGACACGTCCCGGCGTGGGCGTCGGGACGTGTACATCCGCACTGACGGGCAGCGTTGGGACGTGCAGGTACAGATCGGCGGCGAGTCCGGCCGCTCCCGGGTGCAGGAATGCCCCGGTCGGACATCGGCGGTCATCCTCGCCGGCGCCTGGCGTGGCAACCACCCTTCGTGGCGCGAGGTGTCCGGCTGACGGTCGCCGCCGCCGCCGAAGCGGCAGCCGGCCACGAGCAGTGTCAGCTGGTCGTGGCCGGCATTGATCCGACCTCCCTCGCCACCCTTGGTTACGCTCGGCTCACCGTCCGTCCGGAGGGAGGAGCATGAGCAGCGAAGTCGCCCCCACGGTGATGCCGGCCGCGTTCATCGGTCACGGCAGCCCGATGAACGCGCTGGAGCTGAATCGCTACACGCAGTCGTGGCGCGCGTTCGGGCAGGCGGTGCCGCGGCCACGGGCGATCCTGGTGGTGTCGGCCCACTGGTACATCGGCGCCACCGCCGTCACCGCGATGCCCCGGCCGAGGACCATCCACGACTTCTACGGCTTCCCCCAGGAGCTGTTCGACGTCCGCTACCCGGCCCCCGGCCTGCCGGAACTGGCCGAGGAGATCAGCGACGTCGTCCATCCCACCTGGGTCGGAACGGACGTCGACTCGTGGGGGATCGACCACGGCACCTGGTCGGTGCTCACCCACGCGTTTCCCGACGCGGACATCCCGGTCGTCCAGCTGAGCATCAACGCGTTCAAGGACCTGGACTACCACCTGGGCCTGGGCGCGCGGCTCGCCCCGCTACGCGAACGCGGCGTGCTCGTCGTGACCAGCGGCAACGTGGTGCACAACCTGCGCGGGGTGGACCCGCGCATGGTCGACGAGGGATTCGACTGGGCGCGGCGGTTCGACGAGGCGGCCAAGGACGTCATGCTCGGCGAGCCGACCGAGGCGGCCACGCTGGACGCCCACCGCGACTTCGGCCTGGCCGTGCCGACGCCGGACCACTTCATCCCGCTGCTCTACCTGGCCGGCTTCGCCGGCGCCGCCAGCAACGGCGTGGAGGTGCTGGTGGACGGGTACGCGTACGGGTCGCTGTCGATGACCGCCTACACGGTGGGGTTGTCCTGCCGCACCGAGGCCCCGCTGGCCGGCGCGCCCGCCCTGCCGACCGAGGTGCCGCTCGACTCCTCCAACATCTGACGGCCGCCCCTGCCCGGGGGCGTACGGGGAACCGCGGCTGCGCCTTGACTCGGCGTAGCTGACCAGTACTGTCAACGTCACCGGTCGACTGGCATTTACTGGTGGGGTGATGACATGCGCCTGGGAAAGATCGTCAGTCGGTCTCTGCTCGTCATGCTGATGGTGTCCACGTCCCTCGCGACCGTTCCCGCGAGCCCGGTGGTCGCTCGGGACGTCGGGCCCCAGGTGACCGTCTCCGGTTGGCGAGGCTGGGACGGCAACCGCCCCGAGCCCTGGCGTCCGTCGACCCAGGAGGACTGGACCGGCCCGGCCGGCCGCTACTGCTCCTTCCCGCTCCACGTCCGCGTCGTCTCCCAGGACGTACGGGTCCGGGTGCTCGCCCGGTACGCCACCGGTGCCGTCCAGCGTGAGGAGTACGCCGGCCCGCTGACCGTGGACTTCGTCAACACCGACACCGGGAAAGCCGTACGCCGGGACGCCGGCGGCTCCGGGCTGCTCGAATACCGCCCGGACGGCGGGTGGCTGCGCTACACCATCGTCGGGCCGGCGGGGTTCGGCTTCCGGCCGGGAGACCACCACCCGCGCGGCTACTACATCCTCGACGGGCTGCACGTCGTCTCGATCGACCCGGCCGGCACCCGCCGGCTGACGCTGGGGATCGGCCGACAGGACAACGTCTGCGTCGCTCTCGGCGACCCGGCCGCCTGACCACGGCGACCCGGCGAAGATGGTGGGTGGGGATGGTCGACGTGCAGTTCTCCGTACTCGGGCCGCTGACCGCACACCGCCACGGGGTGGAAGTGGCACTCGGTGGCGGCCGGGCCGCACCGCCGTGGGTGCCGCCCGGCGGCAGCCGGTCGGGGGTGGGCGCCTCGCCGCGCCGCCGAGATTCCCAGTGGATTCCCAGTGGACCGTGGCACCGTCGACCACACGACCATCCACTGTGAAGGGAGACGCCATGCGCGCGCTGCGACCGATGACCGAGGCCGAACCGGAGTTCGAGGTCAACGTCAAGAACACCTACGTCAACTGCGTCGATCTGTCGAAAGGACGTACCCGGCAGCGGCTTCCCCTGCCAGACGCAGCCGCCTCCACCGAGCCGTCCGGGGCGCACGCAGAGCGGTCACCGTCCCGCCTGCCGGAGGCCCGGTGACCCGGAGGGCCGACGAGCCGGCCGGGATCAGTCCGCAGTGGCGGGCCTGGGCGGCCGAGAACCTGGCCCTCGGGGTGCCGGCCGGGGAGGTCCGCGAGGCGCTGCTGGCGGCGGGGCTGTCCGGGCCGGCGGTCGACGAGGAACTGATCCGGGTGTCCGACCATCCGTACTTCCAGGCCTGCCTGCGGCTGGCCCGGGAGTACGGATGGACGGAGTCGCTCCTGGACTTCTACGGCGATCTCGGCTCGGCGCAGCTGGCCGGCGGGCTGGAGCGCCGCGTTGGCCTGTCCGCTGCCGAGTTCTTCGACCGGTACTACTTCGCCAACCGGCCGGTGATCCTGGCCGGGGCGGTCGACGACTGGCCGGCCCGGCAGCAGTGGTCACCGGCCAGCCTGCGGGACCGACTGGGTGACGTCGAGGTCGAGGTGATGACCGGGCGGGACAGCAACCCGGAGCATGGCTGGCAGCACGACGCACATCGGACGCGAATGCCGTTCGCCGACTACCTCACCATGGTCGAGACGGGTGGGGAGACCAACGACTACTACATGGTCGCGCGTAACGACAACTGGCAGCACGGTCTCAAGCCGTTGACCCAGGACATCAAGCCGGTGCCCGGCATCACCGATCCGGCTCTGCTGCCGGAGGCGGTGACCCTGCTGCTGGGGCCGGCCGGCACGGTCACCGCACTGCACCACGACAACATGAACATCCTGCTGTGCCAGGTCATGGGCCGCAAACACGTCCGCCTCGTGCCGTCGTACCAGCGTCCCCGGGTGTATCCCCGGGGCGGGACGTACAGCCACGTCGACGCCGCGCGGCCCGACCTCGACCAGCACCCGTTGTACGGGCAGGCCACCGTCCTGGAGGGGGTGCTGGAGCCGGGTGACGCACTGTTGGTGCCGGCCGGGTGGTGGCACTGGGTACGGGCACTGGACATCAGCGCCACGGTGAGCCTGCACCAGTTCCAGGTGCCCGCGGGCAACCACTACATACACCCACCGCTGATGCGTACCGACCCCTGACGAAAGGGGATCGGGTGGTGGGGGGGGGGCCCGGGCGGGGGGCCCCCCCACACCCCACCCCGAAGAGCCAAAACCAGGGC